>DAHWRK010000030.1 GCA_027339055.1 Microcaldota archaeon
GGCGATGTGCTCGACATACTCGAGGAGAAGGAGGTGAAGAACGCGCACATACACTTTTTCGAGGGCGACGAAGAGCACGCTGCTAGGATAATGGAGTTGGGGTATATGATATCTGTGCCGCCTCCGAAGTCCGGAAAGAGGAGCAGGGCGTTGAAGATCATGAACGCCGCAAGCATAATGGCGGAAAGCGATGCTCCGGCTGCATCCCGCTTGCCTAACAGCGTGGAGGATTCCATAAGGATAATAGCCGAGGCGAAGGGCGTGGCATACGAGGAGGCCGCCATGTTCACTACGGCAAACACGAAGAGATTCTTTAATATTGGAAATGTAATAGGTATCAGGAAGATATAGGGGCCCGTAGCTCAGCTTGGACAGAGCAGCAGCCTTCTAAGCTGACGGTCGCGGGTTCAAATCCCGCCGGGCCCGTTTCCCTTCTCCATATAACAGCGCAGCATACCAATAGGTACGGCTCAAAAGGAATAGGAAAAAGAAGACCTGCTGAGTTATTCTTCTCCGGAGGAGAACTTCCTCTTGCCACCGCGCTTCTTCTGCTTTTCTGTGCGCGCATTGGCGAACTCGATTTCAAGATCCTCATGCGTCT
>DAHWRK010000031.1 GCA_027339055.1 Microcaldota archaeon
CTACCCGCGCTCTGAAGGAGAGTCGAAGCTCTCACGGTCTAAGGTGCTTTACGGGGTAGGCGTGGCATCGCACATGATCAGGCTCGCAAGGGACTACAACCCGCTCCTCATATTCGGGAGCATAGGTGTAATACTGATAGTGGTGGGCTTGGTGATCGGGCTTATGGTGTTCTTCACGTACCTAGCCACAGGAGTCATGAACGAGGTCGGAAGAGCGCTTATAGCTTTCATGCTGGTCGTGGTAGGTTTCCTCTCTATAATAAGCGGGCTGCTGATAGACCTGCTTCTTGGGATAGACAGGAAGCTTTCAGACATGCCCCCATCAAGTCATAAATAGGTTTTCTTGCATAAGCTTATGCCGTGCGATCGTAGTCTAGCCTGGTAGGACTTTGCCCCTCCAAGGCAAAAACCCGGGTTCAAATCCCGGCGGTCGCATGCTCATTTTATCGCGGTGACGCCACGATACGACCTGTCCACCCTGGAGAAGCCGGCCTCTGAAAGCCTGCGCATCACTCCCCGGGTATAGTTTACCTTGTACTCGTGCGGCGTCTTCCCTCCTCCGACAAAGTGGTA
>DAHWRK010000032.1 GCA_027339055.1 Microcaldota archaeon
AGGTTCGCCCTGCCTGCTTGTGCCTCTGCTATCTTGGTGCTGTCCATCGCCCTCAGCACGTGCTCGTTGAGGTTGGCCCTGAGAAGGGTTATGGTGCGCGCCAGCTTGAAGAATTCCAGTATCAGGCTGCTCCGCTTCATCTTCAGGAGCGACAGCCCTTTGGCTGCCACTCTCCTCCTTGCCTTGGTCTTTATGAGCTCCAGCCTGGTTGTCTTTACATCATTCTTCATCCTTCTCTGCCTCCTTCCATCTGCCGTACTTCTTTATGTATTCGTCCTTGACCCTCTTCATCTCGCTCACGTCGAGCGAAGACAGCAGGTCCCATCCCAACGACAGCGTGTCCTCTATCGACCTGTCCTCATAGTATCCCTGCCTGACGAACTTGTCCTCGAACATGTTGGCGAAATTGAGGTACTTTCTGTCGTTAGCGCTGAGCGCTTCCTCTCCGACTATTTCTGTAAGGCTCCTTAAGTCCTTGCCGTTCGCATATGCTGAATAAAGCTGGTCGGCTACTCCCCTATGGTCCTCC
>DAHWRK010000033.1 GCA_027339055.1 Microcaldota archaeon
GCCGAGACTGGACTTGTTTACGTCAATAACGATGCCCGGCGAGGTTTCGTCCGGCATTATCTGAACAGATGGCCTCTTCTTGTTTACGAATATCTGCAGGGCATTGAGTTCCTTTAGCAGCATCCCTAGCTGGTCTATGGAATTCACATCTATCACGAAAACCAGCAGGTCTACAACCTTCATCTGGGCTATAACTGCGACGCCGCCGCCGTATCCCTCGTGCGCGTTTTCTATTATGCCAGGCATGTCGAGAACCTGTATGTGCGCGTCTTTATAGAGCATGGTGCCCGGTATTATGGTGGTTGTTGTGAACGCGTAATATCCGATTTTCGACTTGGAATTTGCCAGCGCGTTCAGTATTGTCGATTTTCCGGCGCTCGGGAAGCCCACAAGCGCCACAGTCGCATCGCCGTATTTTTTGACAAAAAATCCGCGGCCGTGCTTTTTCTTGCTCGCCTTTATTATGTCCTTTTTTACTGCCGCAATCTTTGACCTGAGAGCTCCGAGGTGCTTGTTTGTCG
>DAHWRK010000034.1 GCA_027339055.1 Microcaldota archaeon
CTGCTTCTTGGGGTCAAGAAGCTTAAGAAGTTTAGGTTGAAGGACGTGCCTGAAACGATACCTGTGGCTACTGCCAAGCGCTATCTTGATTATGCTGTGCAGCTGGGCATGCTCAGCCACGAGGGCACAGCATATGAGCTCACAGACAGGTTCAGCAAACCGCTGCGCAACATCGCAGCGTACATAAAGGCGTGGATGGAGTCGCAGTCTGAGGATGATCTTTCAGTACTGTTCCCAAACGCCCGCACAGACAAGCAGGGCAAGCGCGGAGGCCGCACGCTGCATGAGACGAACGGGCCCGACGGGATTTGAACCCGCGACCGTCAGCTTTCTTCGCCGTTACTGGAACCCTTATTAAGGAAATCCCATAGAAGGCTGCTGCTCTGTCCAAGCTGAGCTACGGGCCCTAACGCATAAGGTTTGACATCCTAATGTTAAAGAACCTTCTAGTATTCTGCATTAACGCCGCTGCCGCCTCGTCGAACCCAATTCCCTTGGCAGCGGCTATCATCGC
>DAHWRK010000035.1 GCA_027339055.1 Microcaldota archaeon
TCTATGAAAGTCCTGCGCCAATGCGCTTCGAGCCTGTTCCTTATGGCTATGCCTATCGGCCCGTAGTCGTAGAATCCGGCGAGCTCGCCGTACAGCTTGAACGCAGGTATTAGCACGCCGCGCCTGTATGCCAGATTTTCCAGATCGGCCATTGAAGCTTTTTCCATTTTGTTGACACCGTGTCGAAATCTTGAGCCATATGCAATGCGCCAAGGCGAAGCAAGGTTTATAGCGTTGCTTGACAATTATCTATGCATAAGCAATAAGTTATTGCTCTGATATAATTTAAAACTTGAGTGCCAAGTGGTTTAATTGGAAAACGATTTCGAAGAGCTCAGAAAGCGCATGATAAGCACCGCAAAGGAGAAGATAAAGCTTAACTACGAGAGCGAGGAATACGCACTTATACAGGCGATAAACGCCTACAATGAGGCAGTAAAATCGCAGAACCTGTTCTATGAAAGGCTGACTGAATGGTACGGCTTGTACTTTCCGGAAATAAACGTATCCG
>DAHWRK010000036.1 GCA_027339055.1 Microcaldota archaeon
CCTGACCAAGCTGAAGCCAGGAGACATCTTCACTCTGGGCGGCAGGCTGTACAGATTCGAATACGCGAAAGGGATGAAGTGCTTCGTATCCGAAGCCAAGACCAGCGCGCCAACCATACCGCCGTGGTTCTCAGAGCAGCTGCCGCTTAGCTTCGAGCTCGCTGAGGAGATAGGGAAGTTCAGAGGGAGCTTCGCATCAGTCATACGCGCCTCAATAAAGAAACGGAAGATATCAAGGGTGTCAAAGTCCACAAAAATGCCTACAGAGGTCAAAAATGCCCTGGCACAGCTGCCGATGGATGAAAACGCGAAGGACGCGGTCTTCAGGTATTTTCTCGAGCAAATACTCTTCGCAAAGGAGGTGCCTAATGACAAGCTCATGCTTGTAGAGCAGACGCACGACATAGATGGCGGCAAGAACTACCTGGTGTTCCATGCGCTGTTCGGAAGGAGGGTGAATGATACCCTTTCCAGGCTTTTCGGCATAATATTGGGCGAGATGCTCGACATG
>DAHWRK010000037.1 GCA_027339055.1 Microcaldota archaeon
GACGTATTTTGTCTGGTTGGTATTCATCATGTTTGACAGTGCGGATGGGCCGAAACTGTCATTTTGGCTTAGCACAAAACCGGCTGCCACTGCCTGGTCCTCCTGCGGCTGGGCGTTGTCGCCCCTTGTGACGGTATGCGAGTTTCCGAACCAGTTTATCCAGTCGCCGTAGTCCCACCATGAAAGTATCCTAGGTCCTGTAGGCCCAACATTTGCACGCATCCATGACGTGGCAGCTAGCCAGTACGATGGAACCGTGTTGCAGTACAGATCATCGCCTATGCTTGATGTCCTGCTTATTGTGCTGCATGCTGAAGCCGGATTCGAATAGTAGAGCGATGCAGAGGAGAGTGCCTGGGTTATTGTGCTGCTTTCGCCGAGCATCGGGGATGAAAATATTGCAGTAGCAAGGACCACCACAACGAAAAGCCCAAGTAAGCCCCAGAACTTGTTCTTCTGGCTCTGCTCCACCTTGTTCCATAGGAGCATGTACAGCACGAAAA
>DAHWRK010000038.1 GCA_027339055.1 Microcaldota archaeon
GCTATGAGAATTGCGAGGCTGCGGCTGTTGAACTTGTCCTTTACGAAGTCTGCTGCAGTGACGTAGCCCCTTTTCTTTGAGTACCTCCAGAGGCGAGGCATCGTAAGCATCGCAATCGCGAAGGTTATCGATACGTAGGGCACTGCGAAGTAGTACAGCGCGCCTATCTTGAACATGCTTGAAGGAACTGCTATGAATGTATAAGCGGTGAACAAATCTGCCCCTACCAGGAACCATACGAGGATGGTTCCCATGTTCCTCCCGCCAAGCGACCATTCCTCGATCTTCGAGAGGTCTCCCTTCCTGAAGCGCTTGCCCAGGAATCCTATCGCTATGAATATTATGAATAGGGCTATGAACACTACATATGTTGCATCGTTTATCATTCAATCACCTTTTGCTGCTCTTCCTGCGCCTCCTTCTATGAACTTCTGGCTGCGACGGAGCTGTGCGCTTGCGGCCCATGTCTATGAGCACTGCTGCGATGTAGAACATTATTC
>DAHWRK010000003.1 GCA_027339055.1 Microcaldota archaeon
GTAACAGGAACTTATAATTCAACCACCGGAAAGATAAATTTTTATTTGGATGGAAAATATTACTCAAATGCGACAGTGCCTAGCGGTGATTACCTTAGCAATTATACCGAAACAGGATATATCGGCGATGCAATAGATGGAAACACAGGCACTGAGTTTTTCAACGGTTCGGTTATGAACCTTCAGATATATAATGTAAGCCTCACTCCGTATGAGATAGAGCAGCTTTATGTTGCTGGCAATCCGATAGAGAGGAGTTTTGGCATTTCAGCAGGATGATTTAATTGTATAGAAATTTGAAGCCGAAAAATTACAGAGCCCAGTTTTGGAGCTTTGACATAATATTTGCAATCGTGATATTCACCGTAGCGATGACCATACTGGCTTACACGTGGTACAATATAGACAACCAGCTCGCGCTTAGCTATGGCAGCGGCGCAGAGACGATGCAGTTCGAGACTCAGGTCCTTACTGAAAGGCTGCTTACACCAGGCACGCCTTCAGATTGGAGTGCGTTGATAAATACATCCAACACTTCGACGTGGAAGGACTTTAGCGTAGGCTTGACCACATCATCGAACAGCAGCGAGATATCTTCGCAAAAAATATATGCGCTCATGGCAATGGCCAATTACAACACCTCGGATTACGAAGCTACGAAACCGGTCATAGGGATAGGCTATGATTATTATATAGTCATATCAGGCAGGGATATGAACATAACAATAGGAGAAAATCCTGCAACGCATAATGCGCTAACTTCGTACGTATACAAAACAAGGGCAGTAATGGGAACAGAGCCGGTCCTGATGAAGGTAATAGTTTGGACGAACGAGCCGATAGCAATAAGCTGATGATCATGCAGAGGAAAGAAAAAAGCAAAAATTACAAGGCGTTCATATTCACATTGGACGCGGTATTCTCCCTCATAGTAGCTAGCGCGGCCGTTTCGCTTCTCCTGTATGTGCACTTCACGAGCCCGATAACCCCTGCAGCAGCTCCGACAATAGAAGCGCTTAGCGTAATGCACAACATGCTCTCTACGCAGCTTTCCGGAATATTGCAGAGCGGGGTGGCTCTTCCGCCATTGCAGGCTTACAAGCTCCCAAGCAGCAGCGAGCCGTTTGGCTATTCGGGCTTCTTGGCCAACGGAAGCTACATATATGCACCAGGGTCAATAGTAAAACAGGACAGTTTCACGCTCTCTTTTTGGATAAATCCAATAAAGACAGGCAGGACCGTAAGCGGCTGTGGGATCGGAGCAGGAAATAATGCGAGTGTCATATTTTATTTAGGCAATGAGACCAATTCTGTAGAAATAGCGTACAATTCAAGCGGCATTTATATAAACGGCTGGTACCCTGGTGGATGCCCAATATCTGGAAGCGGCACAGTACCCATGAATAAATGGACCAACGTAGTAGTAGAACAGAATGACACAACTATGGAGATATTCATCAACGGCATAGAAACTCCTTATCCAGCTTCAAGCACAAGCACTGAAACGCTTAAGGGGCTCCTTATAGGCACAGGGCTCAGCAACGGCGGAGCTAGAGGAAGCAGCAATATTGGGGAGTATAATTTCACGGGCTACATAGCCAACGTGCAGCTCTACAATTCTTCCCTGACACCAAGCAAGATATACCAGCTTTACAAGAGCGCGATAAACAGCGTGCCAATAGGGAATTCAAAACTTATAGGGTGGTGGCCGCTCGATAAGAATTCCAACGACTACAGCGGCAATGGAAATGATGGCATACCGCACAACGTAAACTATGTAGTTACGGATTACCTCCCGATAGGGGATTACAACGCCAGCATAAACGAAAGCATAGCAGAGACGTTGGGAGAGCTGTATCTCAACAACGACAGCATGTATGCAGAGTTTCTTCTCAACGATTCTGTTTTGGGACAGCCTAGGGCAGGCATATATATAAACGGCAATTATTCAGGCTCCGAAAGCGTTTCTTCCTTCAATACAACAGCCGGGAGCTACGGCTTGGTATACAACAACAGCCTCCTCGACGTAGGAAATCCAAATATGACAGTATCTGCGTGGATATATCCGCAGGGATTGGGCACATGCGGTGCAACCGCGCCCACATGCATAGTGGTTGACAAACAGGGAAGCTATGCGCTTGGAATAAACGGTTCCGGAAGCATTTGCATACAGCTGCAAGGCACTAGCCTGGGAAGTGCATGGAATTGCAGCGTGGGGGTAGTGCATGCAAGGACATGGTCGCAGATAGGATTCACAAGAAATTCTTCCATAGCCAACATAAGCTATGACGGAGGGGTTTTGAAAAACGTTTACGCCACAGGCAATGTGATAACGAATAGCGGAAACACCATAATAGGGGCAACGGGAAGTCCTGGGAGCATATCCGGAACCTTCAACGGGTCCATAGCAAACTTGGAGATTTATAATATGAGCTTGGCACCTCAGGAATATTACGACCTGTATCTGCAGGGCATAAGTGGAATGGCACTTGGCAATTCGAAGCTTGTGGGGTGGTGGCCGCTGGATGGAAATACCAACGACTACAGCGGCAATGGAGATGCGGCAATACCTTATGGAATTACCTACGTTTCCATACCTTTCACACCCCCGAGCTTAATAAACGCTTACACTGTGAGCAAATCTTCGGTGCCCATGGCATTGGGAAGAGGTACCACAGTACAGACAGACAATCTGAGCGTGGTAATATGGCGCTGAAGAAAAAAATTATAAAAAAGCCGAAGACAAAAAGAGGCATACTGCTTACGCTGCTTACCCTTGTAATATTCATACTCATGCTCGGAGAAGTTATAACCTACGTGGTGCTTAACATAAACTACGACAACCTTTCTTCCAGCGTGGCGCAGAGCCTTGCTTCAGGCAACTTCGCCCAGAATCTAGACTCCGGAATGAATGCTTTCCTTTATTCCAGTCTTTCCAAATCTATAGGGATAATTATTTCTTTCGAGAGCGATCCTTCGATTAGGATGGGCAACTTCATAACTAATTCGAGCAACGTCCTTGACGCTCTTTTGTACAACGGCACCCTGTTCAACAGCACCGCGTATTATAACAACAGCTTCAAAAAAGCTGTCAGCGAATTTGAAGCAGAGGCATTGACGGACGGATTCACCGCAAACCTGTCAAACGTTACCCTCAGGATAAAGCAGGCATCGCCTTTCAGGATAGGGGCGTACGTGACAGGGCTTGCAGCGCTCAACACTAGCAGCGGGATAAGCCTGGATTACCCAATAAACTCCAACACGACAGTAAGCCTGAATTCGAAGCTGTCGCTCATAGGCATAGAGCAGGGCTTGAACGGCACATTCCAGAAGGAGGAGCTGCCGAAAGCAACAGTAGTAGGCAACCTGACTGCAGTGTCAGGATCTGAAAGCCCCTATATGTTCGCCTACGGAAAGATAATATATATGGCAGGGAAACCTTCGTGCTCCAATGTGCCCAGCGAATACACTAACGGCAATTATATACTTGCAACCCCGAACGCAGCTTACATTGGCCAGAACGTTTGCGGGATGGCTGGGCTTATAACCAACATATCGAATTCTTCTACTCCGCTCAAGCCGTACCTTGTGTACAAAAACGACACAATAATGAGTTATCTCCAGAACGAGCCCAATTTCCTGATAAATGGGGCAGGCTTGGACCTGCTGAATACATCGGCAATACAGAGCAGTGCTGTTGGGGGCTTCTATTACGCTTCTCCATATACTGCTTCATACCTCCAGAGGGTCGATGGCAAACCATACAAGAGCTCTCCGGAAGGCATATTCTCTTTCAGGAGCATTGACAGGAATGCGGCAAATTTCACTTTGAATACACAGAACATATCTCTGCCTTCTTTGTCTAAAGTCGCAGGCAGTAGCAGTGCGACAATCTCCGCATGGGTCTACATTAGGGCGATGCCGAATCATCAGATAATTCTTTCTGATGACTGGAATACCCCAAATGTGTTGCAAATGTATGTCCACACGGACGGAAGGCTCGAAGCAGATTTTGGCTCTGGAAGTGCATGGATAAACGCAGCAAATACAAGCGCAGGTACGATAAAAACTGGAAAATGGTACTTCGTATCGGCAACATGGTCTAGCGGAAGAGGGGAGAGCATATACGTCAACGGGGTAAAAATGCCCATAAGTTATATTGTAGGAAATTCGCTTTCTACCGGAACGCTAGGTACGCCTGGCACAGGAGACATAGCAAACAACCAGGGAAACGGAGGTTATTTCGACGGATTTATCGCAAACGAACAGATATACAATACATCGCTTAGCGGGTACCAGATAGAAGAACAATACAAGCAGGGCATAAATGATATGCCAGTCAATGGATCCGGACTCGTCGCATGGTATCCGCTTTCGAGCAATGCAAACGACTACAGCGGGAACGGATACAACGGAGTGCCGACCAACACCATATACTCTGCAGTAAATAATTATACGATTGACCCTACAGGCCAGCTGCAACAGAATTACGTATCCAGCGTAGCAAACTTCAACGGAACGAACAGTTATGCGAGTGTGCCTTTGGCATGGAATAGCGGAACAAACATTAGCGTGGAGGCATGGGTTTATTTGGATAAGATACCGACAAATAACGCCGGAATAGTCTCTGCAGTTTCAAGCTCGAATTATGGTACAATATCAATATTTCCTAATGGCAATTGCTACATACAGGTAGGCATTACGAACACGACAGGTTCGTGGCAACCTCAGGACGGTTCTGAATGCCTTGTGCCGAATAAGTGGTATCAAATCGTTGCGGTAGCAAATCAGACAAACAATACTTATAGCTTGTATATAAACGGGGCAAAGCAGTTTACCAACACATTCAAAGGAACGCTTGAAGCTGCGACCTCGTTTAATATTGGCTTATTCAGCTATCAAAACGCATATTTCCCAGGCTCCATCAAAAATGTGCAAATTTACAAGAATGCAATATCGTATGGCACCATCAAAGCCCTTTATCTTGAAGGCGTCAACGGAGGGCCTTTAAATAACTCTAATTTAGTAGGGTGGTGGCCGCTTGATGGCAATGCCAACGACTACAGCGGAAACGGCAATAACGGAACGGCGTATTACCTGAACTATACTCCTCTCGAGCTTCCCGCTTCAACAAGCCCGCTTGAGGGGGTATTCGGCTGCGACAGCATTAGCTCTTGCAACGCTACTGCTCAGAGGCTTTACCTTTCCGGATTGCCGCTTGAGAAAGCAGGGCTTGGATATATGAACGCAAGCACAAGCCTTGGGATGCAGGATGGGATCGTGCCGCCTGCGACAAGCTTCAATGGAAATGGATATGAATATGCGCCAATGGGCAAATATTTTGGCGCTAACAACAACTTAACTGCCGAGGCATGGGTTTACGCAACACCGAGCACAAACGGGCCTATATTTGGAGTAACAGACGGCGGAGCTCCAAGCGGTGGCTGGAACATGCCATTCTTGAGCGAGAACGGATTGACAGTGCATGGATATATATGGCCTGGTAGCAACATCGACATAATAAATTATACCTTGCCAAGCACTGGCTGGTATAACCTGATAATAACATACAATGCAACAGCAGGCGGCGAAACTTTTTACGTTGACGGTAAAAGCGTGGGCTCTTATTCCATGACCTATTCTCCGTCAGGAGCTTTCGATTACTGGACAACGTATATATCTGGAGCTAAGCCTGCGAACGTGAACGGCCAGCTTAACGGGATTATAGCAGACGTACAGCTTTACAAATCAGCTATGTCTCCAAGCATGGCAGAGCAGCTTTATCTCAACAACAGCGTTGAAGGGATAGGCCCTGCGGATTATTGGCCGCTTAGCTCCGGAAACCTTAACCTGCTAAACGAAACCGAGAACGTTGCCAATTATACCAATTATGGATATCTTTATGATTCGCCTTCTGTTGCGTGCACGAATTCGCAAGTAGTGAACGGCAATTGTGGAGTAGAATATGTATCAGGATAACGCAATTGCGTTTTGTTTGATGGGAAAGTCCTTTTCTGCAAATGGCCCAATGGCGCGTAGCATTTCTTAGTGCTAATCCCAATATAGCATCATCAGTTATGCTTCTGGGTACATTAGTTAGGCACTTGCAATTACACATACCTTATGACATGTCAGATTAGCGAACAGCACAGGCTTATCCGCTCTCTTCGCATCTGCAAAACCAATTTACACATCACAGGCTGCCGAAGCTGCTGAACAGCGATGCTATTACGCCTCCGACTACGAAATATATGCCGAGGCCCACTATTATGAATAGGGGCACGAGCCTCATTCCTTTTGTAGTGCTGCCTGAAGATATCGTAGACATTATGAGCGCCGCGAAGCCGGTTATGACGCTTATTGCAACAAGCGAGAAGTCATGGTACACGGTGGGGCTTATCTTTGGCGGGCTTGGCTTTAGGAAGGACACTCCAGTTGTAGGAAGCCCTCCCGGATTCGAAGCGAGTATGCCCTTCCAAACGGTATCCGTTATTACAATCATCTGGCTGGTAAGGCCGTACAACACCGGCGCCGCTATCAGGCCGGCGAAAGCTATGAACAAGCTGTACATGAGCAGCTGGCCTGAAACTTCTTTCTGCAGCATCTGCTGGGACCTCATGTCCTTGGCGAGCTGCTCCATTAAATCTGCCATTGCGCCTCCGTATTTCTGGGCTTCTATCATCATCCTTACCGAGTGCTGAAAATTGTTGGACTTGTATTTTCCTGCGAGGTCGCGAAGCGCGTTCTCGAATGTCTCTCCGCCAAACACGTTCCGGTTCATTGCTTGGACGTCTGATGAGAAGTACTTGAATTCCGGCCTTGCCGCAAGCAGCATGGACCTGTCCAATGCTATGCCGCTTTTCAGGTTGGCGGCAGCCAGCGAAAAATAATCCGGAAGTATAGATTCTACGAACGTCTTCCTTTGGTCTATTTTATAGTTGAGCATCATGTACATTACAACCGCGAAGAGCAGCGCGGCCACTATGCCGCCGCCGAGGGCCAGCAGCAGGTTCAGGTGCATTATCAGGTAGAGCGCAAAGGCGAGTATTATAAGTATGGCAAAACCTCCCACTATCGCTATGCTAAGGAACGTGTTGACGTCCATCTTGGAGCCCGCCAGATCCAGCGTCTTTGATATGAACCTTGCTACGCTCCTGGAAACTAGCCTCTCGAAATTTATCCTGCTGAATATGTTTTTTGCCATTTAATCACGTCGAGAATGAAGGCCTCGAGCCCCTTATCATCTGCAGGAACACAATCTGCAGGAAACCTATCGCTATCAGGCCTGCTTCCAGAAGCTGCGGCGTTACAGTGAACAAAGCTATGAAAGTAGTGAGTATTGTGACTACCGCTATACCCATGCTTGGCAGTATTACTCCGAAAAGCATGTAGAACATTGCTATGGCGTTCAGCCTTTGGCCGTACCTCCTGAGCTCTATGACTCTCTCTTCGGAAAGCTGGTCTATTACGCTCTGGATTGCAGACACAACGTCTCCCCCTGATTTTATGCTCACCGAAGCCTGCAGCATTATCCTCTTGAAAGAGTCGCTCTTGCTCTCAGCTATCGTCTGGTCTATGGCCTCTTCGAGAGGCATGCCAAGCTGGACGCGCTCGACAACCTTCTGGAACTCCCTGCTCGCATCGCCGTATCCCGAGCTTATGGAGACCAGAGTGTTGAACAACGGCATCCCGGACCTTAGCGCTATTATCATGTCCCTCGCGGCAAACAGTATGTCCTTCTCCACGCCCTTTGCATTTTTCTTTGTCTTGTGCTTAGGGAAGTTCAGGAACATGTTCATGCCCATGTAGAATACGACAAAGCCCAACAGGAGCGCCAGCACTGCCGCGACAGGGAAAAGCATGCCGAGATGCAGGAAAAGGACGAAGAACGTTATTCCGAGGACGATGCCTATTGCCATTGCAGCTATTATCATCCTTTCCACGAACGAGTAGAGCGTGCCCTTTATGCCCTGGTCCTTGAGCGTCTGCTCGAGCCCTTTGTGCTTCGCGCCTATGCCTTCCACGAAAAGATGCCATCTCCCTGGCTTTCTCTGCGGCTGGGCCTTTGACTGCGACATCGGGTTTATCCCAGATCCGTATTGAGGGGTTTGCTGGGACGGCATTATTCGCTCCGACTGGCTGCGATCAGGCTGCTGGAAAAGCTTTGAGCCTATCCCCGGCTTGGGCTGTAGCTCTATGTCCTTGCCGTTTACGTTTACGATTTTTGGCTTTTTCTTCCCGAACATTTTTAGGCACCGGCGTTTATCAGGCTCATGGCCTCGTCAAGGCGCTGCTGCCTCAACGCCCATAACGACTGTTCAGTCTGGTTAAGCGTCATCTTCCTTTTCCTTAGGTCCTTGGACGACTTTTCTATATGGGCGGACAGGCCGTATATTTCCTGCATCACTACCTCCTTGTGGTTTTCGTCGAAAACCTGCTCTTTCAGCCCTTCGATTATGCGCTCGAGCTCCGATATCTGATCGGCTATGGAAAGCTTAGGCAGGACCAAATCTTTCTCGTTGAACTTGACTTTTATCTTTGGCTGTGGCTTGGACTCTGGGACTTCGAAGCTCTGTTGCTCTGCGGTCGGTACTGCCGACGCCTTGCCAGACTGCTCGACCCCGGAAGCTATCAGCTGCGATTCCTTGGGCATGGTCTTCTGCGACCTTATGCGCTGGCCCCCGCGGCCGCTTTCTATTGAGTCTATCCTGCTTAGCAGGTCTAGATATGTATGGGAATTGGAATTTTCATCCGTTTCAAACAACTTTGACACGTCTATGGACGACTGCTGGGGCTTCTGCGATGATGCTTCTATGCCTTTTATGTAGGCAACCGCCTGTTCGTATTCGCTTTTTGTGCTTATGCCGTTCTCATCCATCAAAACAACTCCTTTGAGTAAGGTATGTCCTTATCCGCCATGTTTATGACCCTGTCCTTGTCCATGTAGTAGTTGGCTATAAGGAAGCCGGCATTGTTTATGTCTATCACATTGTATTTTATCATCCAGTTTATTATCTTGGCCCTCATCTTGACCTCTTCCGCTATTTCCGACTTTGTATATCCGCCGTAAAGCGAAAGCACGTCGGCCATGTTTGTAAGGTCGCTTATCTGCGCGAACGTGTCGTTCCTCATGTTCCACCTGTATAGCACGTTTGCGTCTCCTGTCCTCAGCATCTCTGCGAATTCCAGCGTACGCCTTATGCCCTTGCTCCTGTGCCTGAAGAGGCTTACTATGGCTCCGAGAGCATTCATCTGTATCTTAGGCGTGGCTATCGGGGGGTTTGTCATTCTCACAACCGTGTCCTGCGCGTTGTCGGCGTGGACTGTAGCGTATACCGAGTGGCCTGTGTGTATGGCCTCGAACAGCGTCTCGGCGTCCTTTCCGGTCCTGATTTCTCCAACCAGCATTATGTCAGGCCTCTGCCTGAGTGCGTTTATCATGAGATCATAAAGCGTTACCTCTCCCTTGCCTTCTGGGTTCGGCTGCCTCGAGACCATCGCAACCCACTGCAGCGAATCCGGAAGCGCCAGCTCTCTCGTTTCTTCCACGGATATTATCCTCCTTGTAGGCGGGAAGAATACGCTTGAGGCGTTCAGGAAAGAGGTCTTGCCGCTTGCCGTTCCCCCCGATATGAGAACGCTTATTTCGTTCTGTATGCATAGCCACAGCAGACCCGCAAGTTCCGGGGGCAGGCTCCCTGATTTTACCAGGGCAGGCATTGTCCAAGGGTTCTTGGCGAATTTCCTTATCGTTATAGTGTTGCCTATCTGGGATATCGGGTACAGGGTGGCATTGACCCTGGAGCCGTCGACAAGCTCAGCATCCATCAGCGGCGAAAGGTTGTTGAGCTCCCTCCCTACGCGCCTGCCTATCTGCTCTGCCTGGTCGTAGATCGCTTCCTCGCTCACCGGCTTTATATTGGTCTTGCACCAGCCTATCCTCTTGTGGAACACCCATATGAAGCTCTTTGAGCCGTTGACCGCTATTTCTTCAAGGTTCTCGTCCGATAAAGGCACTTCGATGTCTCCGAGGCCCAGCATCATGTTGAGTATGTAGGCAGTGAGTATGTTCTTCGTATCTTCGTCAGTGTTTGGCAGGTACCTGTCAATAAGTATCTTGCTGGCCTGCACGTATCGTTTGTTGAGGTCGTCCACATACGCCTGTATTTCTACTTTCGTAGGGTCCAGAGGCACCATTGATATGAGTTCGCGCCTGAACGACATGAGGAGCAGCTTTGTCGCGTCGCTGACGCCCTCGTAGGTAACATTGTAGGTTGGAACAAACTCGCTGGGATTTGTTTTTATGACGACACCTATTGCCATGCCGTGCGCGTCCAGATTGTATTGTTCTAGGATTTTCTCCGATTTGACCTTGGCGGCGGGGGCGCTTTCTTCTCCTTGCTGCGTTTTTTCTTGAGCCTCTGGCTGTTTGTCCTCCTTGGCTCCGTTCGCGGCGTCCTGTGCCTTGCCTGCTTCTTCGCCGTCCTGTTTTTTTGGCGTGTCTTTTACCATTCAGCACCACTCAAGCTTTTTCCGACTTCGCATTATCGCCGCCTTTTTTGTCGGGCTTCATCTTCTGTGTGAGCTTGTTTATGTTGTTGAGCGAATCTGATATCCTTGATTTCTTGGTTTTTATCTCGCCCTTTATAGCATCTCCCTTGGCTTTTAGATCGGACATCTTCTGCTCCTTTTCCTTTATGCTCAGATTTTTTGCCGCATTAAGCGCATCCACCTGGTCCCTTAGCTTCTGCAGCTCTGCCCTGTAATTGTTGAGCTTTGGCCCCAAGTCCCCTATCTCGACCTTGAGGTCGCTCATGTTTTTTATGATTTCCCCCATCGATCCGAATCCCTCCATGACCTTGTTGAGCTCGTCCATTGTTTCCTCGTATTTCGGCGAGAAATTTGCAGTGGCCTGCTTTAGCGACTGCTCGAGCTTTGAATAATTGGAATTGAATTCTGAGTGCTGCTGGTTAAGCTTCTTTGAGAGCTGCTCCTCCATGAGCTGGAGTTCCTTGATCTCCTTTATGTCGCCCTTGTACGAGCCGGCCTCCTTCTCGAGCTCCTTGTATGCTTTCTCGAGCTCCGAATGCGACTGCTTCATTATCGAGTCAAGCCTTGCGCTTTCCTGCTTCAGCTGGTTCTCCAGGTCCTTTCTCGTGTTCTCTATGCTCTGGGCTACATTCTTTTTTACCGTTTCCAGCTCCTGCAGCGCTGCTCTTGCATTGTTGATGTTTTCCTGTATGGTTCCGGGTATGCCGCCCTTGGCCTTCTGCTCCTGCTCTAATACCTTTCCGAGCTTGGCCAGCAAGTCGTTGAACTTCTTTTCCATGCTGTCATAGTCGGAGCTCATGCCCTTCTTTATTGCGTCTATGTTTGACTGGTACGACCTCATCTGAGCGTACATCTTCGAAAGCTCCTCTATCTTCTTTCGCGCTTCCGGGGATTCTTTCTGAAGCCTCTGCTCGAAGCCGGATATGTTTGATTCTATCTCCCTGAGCGACTGCTCGAGCTTCTCGGTGCTTATCAGATCTGCATCAAGCTCCTCGGACATAATGTACTTCTGCTGCTGCGTCTTGGTCTCAAGGGCCTGCATCTCTTCCTTGCTCAGCTCCATCGGAGTCAGGAACATCTTTCCGACTTCGTAGCTTATCTTGATAAGGTTGCCTGACTCAAGCACCTTGGCCCAGCCCTCTACGACGCTTGGTGCTATGCCCAGTGAGGATGCTATGCTGTTCAGGTCTATGCGGCCTTTTGAGCGTATTAGCTCAAGCATCGTATCTATGGTCGTCCTGGCCTCTGTGTTGGATTTTTGCTCCATTTGCAACAGCACCGATTATTATTCGTTACTTAGACTTAAATACCTTTATAAGCGAGGGTTTTAAGTTTTTCTTTTTTTGCGTATTTGGCGATTTATAGGCAGCAAAACGCATTTCAAAGCACGTTCCTGTAGAACATGGAGAAGAACACGGCTATGAATAGCATGAATAGTACCTCTGTCACCATGCCGGCCACATTATGGAAAAGCGAGTAATAGGCTATCCCCATGAGCGCCATTATCACCCCCAGGGAAGAGAAGTATACCTTCCTGTTCCACCTGAGGACCTTGCTGCCGTCAAGCGGCATTATCGGAAGCATGTTGAAAAATGCGAGCAGTATGCTTATGAACATTACAAAAGAAGCCAGCAGGCGCAGGTACGTATTGGCAGGGGCAAAAATGAATATTATGAAGAATACTGCAAATACTGCAAAATTTGTCAGCGGGCCTGCAAGCGACGTCACGCCGTTCTGCTTTACAGTAAAAGAGTTTGTGTATATCACCGTAGCTCCCGGAATTCCGAAAAGGAATCCGAATAGGCTTGTCCCCAGAGTTATCAGCAGGCCCATCTGCGAAGTCTGAAAAGCGGCTATCGCGCCGTAGTGCTGCGCGACGTACTTGTGCATCAGCTCGTGAAGAACGAAGCTCAGGGTAACTGCTATGAAAGCTATCGGCAGCAGCACTACCGCATTGCCAAGGTTGCCGAATATGCCCCCAGCCAAGGCTATCGAAAAGGCTACAGTAAGGGCAGCGTCGGCCATGGCGATCTGCTTTATCTCTTCCGTCCTTGTTATGTTTGGCCTGAACTGCATAGGCTTAATTTATCGGCAAGGTATTAAAATGCATGCGACAAAATAATATGCGATTAGCTCCATCGTCTAGTGGTCATGGCGCTCTGCCACCATAAAAGGACGGCGGCCTCTGGAGCCGTAAACGCCAGTTCGAATCTGGCTGGAGCTAATTATATTTATCGCGGCATGCACAGATGAGACACGCAAAAGCCGGTGAGCTTGCCGATATTGCTCCTTTGCTGGGCAAGATAAGAAGCATTAGGGGCGTCGGAGAAAGGGGAACGGCACATTTCTATTTCAAGGGGCGAAGCGTCATACATTTCCATGTAGACGAAAGTGGTGGCGTTTACGCCGACATAGGAGATGCGAGGATGCGGGTAAATGGAGCGCAAACGTGAATCATGAAAGCGCTGGCGGATTACGTCCGCAGAATAGAAGGCATGAAGCGAGAGTGAGCGCACCACATCACTATTTAAATTTGAATTGGCATCTTAATAGTGCGGGTGTTGCTTTGGAATCGCTTTCGGGCCATACGATAGTATGCGGCTATGGGGTCGTAGGGCAGAGGATAGTGGAGACCCTGCATGAGCACGGGATAAAATTCGTGATAGTCGAGTACGACCACAACGTAGCTGCCAAGAGCATGGAGAAGGGATACACGGCAATAGAAGGGGATGCCACCTCTTCGCACGTGCTCAAAAGCGCAGGCATAGCTTCCGCCAGGGCGATAGCCATAGCGATGGACAACGACGCGAAGAACCTGTTCGCAGTATTGACTGCCAGAGACCTCAACAAAAACATATTCATAGCAACAAGGGCGAATGACAACCTCGTAAGGGAAAAGATGATAGAGGCAGGCGCAGACTACATAGTAATGCCGCAAAACAGCGCAAGCGAAGAAATAATCGCCGAGATAACGAAATAAGCGATGAAGCACGATGAGCGCGGGAAATTCCAAGGTCGACATGCCTTTGAGCTATATAGCAATGCTCCTGGTAATAGTGGCAGCCTCGGCTGCTGGGACCATATTCCTGGTCCATTATTACGTCGGCAATTTTTATGATGCTGCTTATTTCACAATAGCTGCGCTCTTCGACATAAACGGCGTGACCCTCTCGCCGGCCTTCAACTACCACCTGCTGAGCTTCGACGCAGAATTTTACAATACGTTCCCGCTGCTTATGCTTGATGGGATAGTCAAAATAGTTGCGATAGGCTTCGTGCTGGCCGGAATAGTCGAGCTCATAAGCGTGATAAATCTCTTCGAAAAGCTCAGCAACATAGGAGTGCGCAAGATGAACAACGGAGTAATAGTGTGCGGCTACAACGATCTTGCCGAAAGAGTATGCCTTGCGCTTAAAAACAAGAGGAGGAAGTTCGTAGTAGTTGACAAGGATCCGGCCAAGGTTGAAATGCTCAGGGGGCTGGGCTACATAGCAGTAAGGGGTAATTTTACAGAAGACAAAGTCCTCAGGAAATGCTCGGTGCAGTCGGCAAAATCGATAATATTCTCCACGGAAAGCGATTTCGAGAATCTACTCGGAATAGTCACTGCGCATTATCTTAATCCTGGGATAAACATAATATCCAGGGCTCGGGAAGAGGCCAGCGTAACGAAAATGCACAGGGCCGGAGCAGGACTTTGCGTGGTTCCTGAGGTTCTTGCCGGACTTGACATAGGCGATATAATAAACAGAAAGGCAAGGAACGGTGCTTGAATGATAGACGAGAGGATGACAATAATAGCATATTCGTCGGCAATCCTGTTTATCGTAGCCATAGCGCTTACGGCAGCATCCGGCCTCGGATTAGCAGTCGCATTTGTGTGGAACGCGCTGCTGGCGCTTGACATAGAGTACTATAAGCTGCCTTTGGCGGTTGCGGAGAATCCATTCATGGTAGCGGCGAGCATAATAGACGTCATAGTGTTCGCGCTTTTGGCAGTATGGCTGGCCGCATTATTCTTCGAATTTATCAAAGGCCTCGGGATCAGGGAACGATTCCAGGAGAGGAAGATACGCAGACTCAGGGGCCACGTGATAATAACCAGCATGAACAGGCTTGGAGAGCGGGTGTCAGCTAAGCTCAAGGAGAAGGGAGTTAAGCACGTATTCGTAGTCCAGAGCCAGGAAGAGCTCGAAAGGGCCGACGAAATCGGCGTATTTGCGATAATGGGCAACCCCACGATAAAGGAAACGTTAATCAAAGCAGGAATAGGCAATGCAGCTTATATTGTGGCGTGCAGCGATGATGACATAAAGAACAGCATGATAGCGATTTCTGCCAAGGCCGTGGACAATAAGATAAAAATAATAACCAGGGTAGCGAAGGAGGAGAACATACCAAAACTTAGCAGGAGCGGAGTCTACAAGTGCATAATGCCTGAAGCGGCCGCAGGAGACCGGATTTCAGAGAGCATAATATCAGCGTATTCGTGAGCGCGCATGGAAAAAAGCCAAAAGCAACGGGATTTTGGCGTAGTGGCGAATCGTTTTTGAAGTATTCGGATCGGCGGCTACTTCATGCCTTTCAGCGCCTTCTTGTATGCTTTGTTCCAGAGTTCTTTCTGCTTTTTTCCTATGCTTTCTGAACCGTGCTTTCCGGCTATTGGATGGCGAATGGTATGGTCGTTCGATGCGTCCATTTCCCTCCTTATCTTATCGTATTCGCTCCTTCTGTTATTGTAAGTCCAATAATCTTCGTGAGGAAGCCTTTGCAGCTTTTCTTCGTGAAAACGCCTCCCGGCTGCACTGCCCATGAGCCTTCCTCCGGGCACTGGAAGGCCGAAAGATATTATATTATTAAGCCTCTTTGCATTTTCTGACCTCAGTTCCCCTTTCCTTGCCGATTTAAAAGCCGCAGAGGCGGATTCTTTGCCATAGTGCATCTTTGCAACTACGTCGTTGAGCTTGCCGAGGCGCCGTTCAGCCCTTCCAGCATGCGGACCTCCTGCTTCTATCTGCTTAGCCCAACGCCTTTGCAGCAGAGACATGACAACCGCAGTTGTTGCACCCTTCTGGAAGAATGCCGATTTTGGTATCTTCAGGACATCGGTATGGGTGCCGGTCTTGGTATTTATGGTTTTCACGTAATTGTTGAATTTCGGCACGTGGCCTATTCTTACGCCTTCGCTACTTATCGAAGCATACCTTGTAGCTTTATTGATTTTATCGAAATTAGTTATTGAATTTTGCTTGTAGATTCCTTGTTTCAAGTGCTGTTGCTGTAGGCTGTTTTCTTTTTGTGCCTGTTTGTTGTAGCGCGATTTGAGTGCATTGGCACGGCCGGATATCTTTTTTCCCTGGAGTTTTTTTATACTTGCAGGTGAAAGGGACATCCCTCCTGCAAGGCCTAATGCGGCAATATTAGAACGAGGATTGTTCACTATATTCTTTGCGACTTTTTGGGCATTGTAAATTGCTTTTTTCGTAGCGTTTATTTTGTTGAGTTTTGCCCGCAACTTCACTGCTTTAGGCGAATTTCCCAGTTTATTTTTTTGGAGTTTTACGAGGCGCTTATTAATCCTCTTCTCTGCGCGATTAAGTAGCCTGTTTCGCGCTTCGGGTGCCTTGGCCTTTGCTGCATTATATTTGGCTTTGGCCGCTTTAGCATTCTTGACTAGGCCGCCCTTGGCCTTGCCTGCTGCTCTGCCCCTTTTTATTACGTCTGCGCCATATCTGGTGCCCTTCAGGCCCTTGCCAACGCGCCCTGATCCTGCGTTTGCAAAACCCATTATGGTGCCTAGGCCAAAGAGCGCAAATATATCCGTGCCCCTTGTAAGGCCAGCTGCCGCCGCTATTAGGATCAGCACTATTATCACAGGCACTAATGCCTCTATTATGTCGAAGCTTAGCAGCACGGGTATTAGCCAGAGCATTTCTCTCAGTAATTATACGCATTGCTTAATATAAATATTTATCCTGGGCGTTTGCCTGCTTGCCAGGTTCTAGAAAACCGCCTGCGCTTCGATGATATCTGGTAGGCGATGATTCCTGCTATTGCTACAAGTGTAAGCGCAATGCTTATGTCTCCCATGCTGAGGTAATAGCTGCCTACATTAAATGACTCCGAAGTCTGGTTTGGCGCTATCGAATAATTGTATTCGTACGTAGCAATAGGGTTAGGAGGGATGCCAAAATATTGAGCACCTTCAGATTCGCATTTAGTTGCTGGATCATAATATTCACAGAATTTAATGAAAGATAGGTAATTGTTGTAATTTGGGGAAAAGCTCAGCACGGAGTTTGCGATTGATGGCTGCGTATATATCTGCGGCTCGGGGGCCGAGGCGCCGTAGTACTTCGCGATTATCTGTCCTGTTCCTGTGCCGCAGGCTGTTATCGTGTTAGTGGAGAAACCTCCGGTGCTGTTTGTGGTCACTATGGCCATTAGGCCGAGCTGTGAAGTTAGTATTCCAGTGCCATTCGTGAATTCCGGCTCGCAGTAGCGGTTGTATGGGACGGCTGCGATATTGCCGATGCCAGTATTTGCAGGCACCATTGAAGTATCGTTATTGATGCTGCAATCCACCGGAACCGTTATGTTGAG
This sequence comes from Microcaldota archaeon, assembly GCA_027339055.1. Lineage (GTDB taxonomy): Archaea > Micrarchaeota > Micrarchaeia > Micrarchaeales > Micrarchaeaceae > Micrarchaeum_A. The sequence goes on from DAHWRK010000003.1 coordinate 17,155, forward strand.
CAGGCTGTGCTTTGGAGGAGGAGGGCAAACCCCTGAACTGTTGTATTGCGGATTGTAAGATATCGCGTTCGCCTCGACTGCGCCTGTGCTTCCTTGTATGTACTGGTTTAGAGGGCTTGCCATACTGCAGCTCGCAGAATAGTTGGCGTCATATGCACATTTTTCGGCATAGGTGTAGTAATCGGCAAGCTGGCTTGAAACTGCCGGACTTTCGGTTGAATTGTAATAGTTGAGCGGGTTGTCGTAATACAGGTATATGTCCGAGCCTTTTGGAACAGGGGAAAACTTTTTCGAGTATATCCCGTAAACTTCGCCCGCAGTGCCTGTTATGTTCAGAAGTGTCTGATTTGAATTATAGACATTGACTATCGGATTAACGTTAACGTTTATTATCGTAGTGTTGGCTATATCCACATCCATTGGCGCGTATATCGTGTTGTTGAAGGCGTCCTGAAGCACGTAGAGCAGCCTGTTATAGCCCAGTATGGGCCTGTCCTTGGGAAATGATATCGACATAAGGTCATAATACCTGAAGTATGTAAACTGCTGGAACAGATTGGTGAAGCTTGTCTCTGAATTGTTTATGTATGTGAATATGTTGTTGCCTGCAAAAACGGTTGGATTTGGTATAAGCGAGTTTGCAGCGCCATATACCGGGATGTTTGAAGGAGGGTTTACGCTAATGTTCGCTAGCTCGACTGTGGAGTAAGCGTAGCCCGGGTAGTTTTCTCCTCCTGCCGACTGTTGCACTTCGTATAGGCTGTAGTTGTACATGCGCGAGTAGTTTATTATTTTGGATACAGCCAAGCCTGACGAATTTATGCTCTGGTTTAGCATTATGGAGCCGAAAAGCCTGTTTGTAAATATGTTATACGCCGTGCTCGGCGGTATGATTGAGTTATTGTCGGAAATGTTAGCATTATAGAACGCGTTTGACAATATGTCCTTCAGATATGTGGGACCGCCTTCTACTACTGAATTGTATGAAGATTCTGTTACGTTTACCTGAAACGCGGAATAGCCGTTGTAGGTAAATGTACCGCTTTTCGGAAGAACATTGGTGCAGCCCGACGGATCCGTGCTTATCAGCTGCCATGATTTTGTTACAGTATAAGAGGTATTGTAGGGTATCAGGGCGTAGCCGCCTATGGAAGAAGTAAGCTTTATGAAGTTCGCTATTGAAGCAGGGGAAGACGTTATGCTTGCCCCTGTTGTTACGAGGCCTGAGCTAAGGCCTGTTCCTGAACTGTTGCCGTTTATGTCATTTTCCTTGTTTGTTGCATAGCCGCTTCCGTAGCTGCTTATGCCGCCAGGCAAAAGCGACTCCGAAGCTGTCTGGGCATCGTAATAATCGTCAGCAGAGCCTTCGCCTAGCACGAATTTTAGAGGGCTCGGAGCGGCAGCGATAGGGGGATACATGCTTGATATGTAGTTGTTTTCCGTGCATGGCGATGAGGTTGAAATGTTTATTAGGCATTGGTAAGGCGAATACGCGGAAAGCGATATCTTTGTATAGTTTACCACATGCGGCACGAACCTTAGCAACTCAGTATACATAGTTTTACTGTAGAAGAAATTAAACGAGCTAAACTGGTCATGGGTAATCATGTAAACTGTGCCATTGTAGTCCATGTAGAACTCAGTTAAACCCGGGTTAAATAATGATTGTGTGGATGCCGTAAGATTAATGAACGGGCCTATTGGGTAGTATCCGTTGTAGTTTTTGTTGCTTGAGGGCCCATATTCGCATTCGGCAATGCAGTATGAGACATATTTGTTGTTTGGGAGCGATATGTTTGCGGACAGGGGCCACCCGTACGGAGGATTTGAAGCGGATGCCGATAGGTTGCCGCCTAGCAGCTGTATTAGCTGGGCTTGTGATGCGTTTAGCATCAAATCATTGTAATGCTGGCCGTCTATCGGGATTTCTGTGCCGTTGGGGAAGAATACACGCAGCATAAGTATATTGGACTCCAAGCCGTTTGCCACAAAGACCCAATCATCAACCACATATAGCAAATCTCCAGAATCGAAAATTGCAATTGGATGATGGTATGAGCTATAATCTATTGAATTTGAAGCGCCAGCATATGCAGCGGCAACCGTAGCGCTCCCGAAAGGACCCCCGTGCGCAAGGTACGATGTTATATTTAGATTGTATGCGAGATTCGAATATGACAGGCTTATGTTCTGCTCGTATGTGAGCGAATTGGAAGAGAACATCGCTATATTTGGATATGATGCATTTGACAAGTACAGGAACTGTCCGCCCGGAGTCGTGGCCAGATCTGTTGGAGCATTTGGAAAGCCGTAGTCGCTGGATTGTGAGGGTTTAGCTACTACGGCTGTGCCGTTGACGAAATACGAGGCAAGTTCCAAATTAGCCACAGTTTGGGATACGTAGTTGATAGTCTGAGTAGTTTCGTATAACCCAGCCAAAAATATGTCACCCGAATAGTCAGAGGTCATATATGTGGGTATAAATCCGTTTAGCTTTGACCCTGAGCCGCCGTTACATTCATTTGCAAAGTTTATGGCCCATTGGAAGCACAAGTTTGTGGTGCTGCTTGACATCTCTGTAATGTTCGTTATGTAGAATGTTTGGCTTTGCTCCGCAAGCGAATCTTTCCAGTAAGTTTTCCATGCAGAAACCCAAAGCGAATTTGTAGAGTAAGGCGAGTCCGCAGTAACAGAATTTACTGCGAAATTGGGCTGTATGTTGCTCAGATTGTAGTAGCCAAGCGGTATCGACCTTATCGAAAAGAAAGACGTAGCAGTACTTGATGAAAATAAACCACTAGAAGAAGTGTGATTTATCAAATATACATAATCGTTTGGAGTCGCATAAGCGAACGACGGGGAGTTTATCTGTCCGGACTTGAAAATCCCCACAGGGTTTTTTAGAAGCGAAGACAGGGGATTCGCGCTGCTGGTTTCTGGTCCCTGCTGTTTTGAGTTTAAGGCACTTACAAAATTGGAATTGGGGTCGTCGAACGCAGCATTTGAGGTAAACGACACCTCAGAATACGGGTATTCCACAAAATAGTCATTAAGGCCGGAAATATTCGACGCGAAAAACGAAGAGCCCACGTGAAGGCCGTAGGGCTCAAGGGCATTTGGATTCAGATAATTGTAGGGGCTGTACATGTCATATGACTCATTAAGGTATCTTGCCCTTCCGTTCAAGTCGCTGACGGTAGCAGGTGCCGAGAAGTTGTAAAGCAGGTAGGGTATTGCAGCCACCTCGGAGAAATGGAGCTGCGAAGATGGTATCGCATAAGCCACGTAGTTGTACAAGCACCCCGGCGGGCTGTCGCAGCCGGCGAGAGGATCAAACCCTTCAAAGCTTGCTGTAGCGACAAGATAATCGTTTGCGTATTTGTTTACGCCGTGTACCATATCGTTGGCAGTGTATACGTAGGATGTGTGACCTTGGCAGCTGCCAATAATGCAGCCAGAGCCTCCCGGCTGTATCGAATTGCCATAATAAAATGAAGCAGAGCTCGATACCAGATTAGGACTGGATGAGGAGCTAAAACTGCAGCTGCTCCCACCATATGCGCCCCCATCCCAAAACAGCCATTGGGCGCACCCGGTTCCAGCATGTTCGGTGCTAGAAGTTTCAGCAACCGAGCCATTAGGAAATACTATCCTCTGCGGCAATTTGTGCGGCAGGTTTACAGGTATGGGTATCTTCTGGTTGTTTATGCTTTTGAAGTCGACAGACTCGGAATAGGTGTAATTGTACAAGCAGTTGTTGGAGTTGTTGTAGTATTGCAGGAATGGGAACGTGCTGCCCTGTTTGGGGAACTGCCTGTTGTTCTGAGAAAGGCTGGATATCTGGCTGCTCGTTAGCTTGCTGAAGTTCGCGAACTCTAGCGTCCACGTCCATACTCCCGATTGATTATTAGATTCGGGCTGGTTGAATATGTAAGACTCCGTATTGTATATATTTGATATGGCATAGGTCGAATTCATCATCCGGGTAGAACCTACATAGCCAAGATTTGAAACAGTGAGGATTCCTGGATCCGTAGCCGTCAACACCGTTGTGGAGTTTGCTATCTGGTTTTTGCTCCATGTGACCGTGGTATTTATTGTAAGAGTAGTGCTAAGAGGGCTGGAATCTGCAAGGCACCTGTTCCCGGATATGAATTGCGGCGTGGAGGTATTGAAGTACTCAGCAGTGTAGACAGGATTCGGAGATATGGGGCACGTTATCAGCCATTGTGCGCTCTGCTGCTCGTAGCTAAGCTGATTTGCAGTTGTGGGCCGGCTTGAGGCAGTACCCTGGGACTGCGGCTGCAACGATCCCCCAAGAGCATCGGGATAAGGAGTTGTTATCGTAACCTTATTAAGGAAAACGCAGTGCCCGTCTTGTTCGGTATATTCGTTGCCTGGGCCTCCGCAGCCGCTCGGTGGAGGCACTGTAGGCAATGTGCCGTGTATGAATACGCCATTCCCTCCGTTGCCACCGTTGCCGTTGCCGCCGCTGGTGCCGGTGCCGCCATTTACATTTACTCCTGCGCTATTTATATTTATACCTGCCGCAGTCGTTATATTAACTACTCCTCCTCCTCCTCCTCCGGCCCCTGCTGGCGTGCCTCCGACACAAGAGCTTGCACCACCGGCATTGCCGCCCTGAGCGTATATGGTACCAGGTTTTATATAGTTAGGATTTCCTGTGGTTATTTCTATGTAAACAAATCCTCCGCCTCCGCCTCCTCCGGGCCAATTGTCTCCACCGCTGCCGCTGGAGCCCGCAACACTTATGACACCGTTGTTGATGAACTCGTTGGAAAATATATCTACAATGCCCCCTCCGCTACCGCCATCAGCGGCACATGTTCCAAAGTTTGCGCCGCCGCCGCCGCCGCCGCCGTATTTTCCGCCATTTGATTGAGTAAAACCTGTGCTTCCGCCCGAACTGCTCCCTGCGCCTGCGCCACCTGCTCCGGATGTACCAGCGTTAGCAACGTGAATGCCGTTTCCTCCCGCTCCTCCTATGGCGCCATATGTAACTTTGCTCGTAGCTGCGCCATTATCCCCATTTCCAGAGTTACCGCAGGCAGAACCACTTCCGCATGAGCCGCCTCCGGCACCTCCTCCTGAGCCTATTATTATCCCATTATTTACTAATTCGGTAAGCGCATATATCGGATATCCGTTGGTGTCCAAAATAGCGTCTGCTTCCACATAAACATAATAGGCGCAGACTTGGTTTTGCAGTGTATCGACTGGGTTAAACGCGTTTTTAGAGGGCTTGAAAGTGACAGTGCTTACAGGATTTGAACAAGATAGAGAAGGAGGAGACATTACTGCCTGGCTTAAATTTGCGGCGGATTTAGTTGCGTTTGCAGCATTTTGTGCAGTGCCTTGAGAATACGATATCTGCATTAAAAAAATTAACATTAGGATGGCTAAAACCATATGTATACGTACGGCATTTTTTGTGCTTTTATCCATCACATGCACTTTTGCTCTTTTCAAGATTGCTGTTTTAAATTATTTAAATATATCCAAAGGGCATTTTTACATCAGAGCATAGATGAGGCTGCGTTGCAGCTTTTCAGAAGGTCTTCAGGAGTAAGCTTGAAAACCCTGTTTTCCCCTAATTCCAGCGACGATGCAATTTCAACCGCCCTTGAATGAGTTATGCCGAGCGCCTCGCGCGAGTCTATAAGCGCGTTTCGAAGGCTTTTTTTCTTGTGCTCCATTACGAGCGATATAATCTTCAGAACCTTTTGAGATATTTCCATCTCTTTGGGCTTTAGGTATACCAGCGTGGAGTCGACGCGCGGCACAGGGTAGAAATTGTTGCGGGGCACTCTCATCATTATATAGGCGTAGAACATCAGTGATGTGGTCACGCTTAGCTTGGAGTACTTCTTGGTATCTGGTTTTGCCAGCATGTGCTCTGCAAACTCCTCCTGCACGCAGAGAAGAGCCTCAATCCTGTATTTAGCTAGCCACGATATTGTCTTGCTTGACAGATTGTACGGGATGTTTGAAACCATTATGTCACATCCGTCGAAGATGGAATCGGGCTGCTTGAAGAAGTCGCCGTTTATCAGCGTCAGGTTGTCGAATTTGAGCTCTTCCGAAAGCACGTTGTAAAGCCTCGCGTCGCGCTCCACAGCAACTACGCGCTTGGCCCTGGCGCAAAGCCTGGCAGTAAGTATGCCAAGGCCCGGGCCCAGCTCAACTACGGAACGCCCGGAGGCATATTCGGCTTCCGAATCTGCTATAGCCTCATTTACCATGAAGTTCTGCCCTAGCTTCCTGTTTGCGCGCAGGGCCTTTATCCTTTCTATTGTTGGGTTCATTTGAAACATAGGGATTTTATACGTTTATAGCTAAAAAATAATGCATCAAGCATGCCTCGGTAGCTCAGCATGGTAGAGCGTCTGCATGGTAAGCAGAAGGCCGAGGGTTCAAATCCCTCTCGAGGCTATGCACAACCATTCCGCAAGAGTATTTAAGGGTTCCTTACCTATATCATTGATGTGCATGGATTCGAAAAAAGAGGGCAAAAATCCAGATGTTGAAGAAACTATTCCTAAAAACCCATTCGAATACGGAGAGATAAGAACAGACTATAGGACAGGGTGCTTGTCTATTTTTGCCTTAGCGAGAAAGGACAGGCCCATAGACCACATCACCAAAGAAATCGTAGAAGACAAAGGCAGGGAGTACTGCCCGTTCGAACCGGAAAAATACGAGCTTAACAAAACGTTTTTTGAAATAGGCAATCCTTGGAGGGTAAGGGTGATATACAACAAGTATCCCATTTTGGAGCACAGGGCCGCCAATATACATGATGATGATGATGGGATATTTGAGAGGTCTCCAAACTACGGGTACAGCTTCGTCATAATAGATACGCGAGAACACGTCAAGAGGTTCGAGCAATTTTCCAATGGCGAAATTGAAGAGCTTGCCAGCGCCATGGCAGAGACGGAAAGGAGGACTTTCCTTGACAAAGATATAAATTTTGTCTACCTCAACAAGAACTTTGGCAGAAAAAGCAGCGGCACTTTATCCCATTCGCACTGGCAGACGATTGGATTTGCCGAAATAAAAGGCATAATGGAGATGAGGCTAGAGAAAGTAAAAGAATTTAAGAGCAAGAACAACTCCTGCCTTCTTGAACATGCAATTGAAAAGGAACAAGAAAGGATGATTTTTGAAGACGAAGACGTGGCTGCTTTTGCGCCTTTCGCGCAGCTGTATACCGGTGAAACGGTAGTCATGCCAAAAAGGCACGTAAGCGCACTCAGCGAATTGAGCGATCGGGAATTGGCCCACATTTTGTCAGTGTGCAATAAAATAGTATTTGCCAACAGCGCATATTTCGGAACCCATCCGTATAACATACTGGGTTACAGCCTTAAATACGAGAACGATTTTCATTTTTACATCGAGGTGACGCCGAGAATATCCGATATAGGGCCCATGCAGATGCTAGGTTATTACGGCAGCAGCATAATGCCAGAGGATTACGCAATTGGAATAAGAAAAATAATTAAAGACCAGAAATTATGAGATTAAACCTTTCTATTTTTCTGTCCTTATAAATGAAACTGCATATGGAGAGGAATAAGTCTGGACAAGAAGGCCGCTGGATTCTCTCGTCATCTTTATCCCGTCAATTGAAGCGCTTCCGGCAAGATCCGCATACAATACGGAAGAATTGGCATGCGTTTCTGCCACGATACTGCTTGAATATGCGAACGCTTCGATATAGGCAATGTTTTCATATGCTTTCGTGTTGTTTAACGCTGAGCCCTGCGAATGCATTATCGCAACCGCATGCGTTACCAGCATGGCTATTACCACAGAGGTGGCAAGCACACCAAGGCCAAAAAGCGACATTCAACCACACATTTTGACGCACATAAAGCCCGTCCCATTGTCTTCTACGGCTATGCAATAGTTTTTTACGTAGTTGCAATTGGATACTTGGCCAATGGCGGTATGATGCTCGCCTACGCTTATGCTCAAGCCGCGTAGACCGTAAACCCGCATAGTGTCGTTTATTGTAGCTTCGCATAAAGAAGAATAAGTTCCCGAATCAATGCAGGCATGCATTGACTGGTTGTTCTCGTATACGAAAACCATGCTGAATAACGCCGGGCCAAGCTGGCTGGGAAATTGGGATGGCTCCTCGGATGCCGGAATGAATACCGAATATGCTGCTGAGAAAAGCAGCACCATGCAAATCACAGATTCCAGAATTGCGAGCTGTGCCTTCATCAACTCACCCTTATTTCAGAGCCCGCGTAGCCGTATTCCGACTGCTTTCCGGTATAGTTGTATATGTCTGCTGAAACGTTGTAGAATTGCATTGGGGAATCAGGCCTGCAGGAATATGCTATGCCGGCTGTGCTTATCGAAGCTTTGCAAGAACTGGAATCGGCAGGCGCAAGCGTTCCTATCAGCTTTGAAAGGGAGTTGTTGTAAGAGTATATCTCCCTTTCTATGGTTCCCGTGGCCCCGTTGCCGGAATTGTTGTAGTACGCCAGGTCATCCTTTACGCCAGAGTAGGCGTATTCGTAAGCGGAGTAGTTCGCAGCGCTCCCCACATAAGCTTTGCCGATAGAACTGAAAATGCGTATGGAATCTGGCTGTATCGATTGGGCGTAGATTGAATTGCCGGGAGAAACGGTTCCGAAGACCTTTGTGTTTAGGGTAATGTTGGAATATTGAGAATTCGGGGTTAGTTTTGAAGTCAGATTGAGGTTATTGTACCCTATCCCAAAATCAATGTTGTAGTTGTATTTCGGGACTGAAGAAAGCGCACTGGCATTGTACCCTGAATAAGTTTTGTATACGCAGTAGGTCTTTGTAGGCACCTGTGCGCTCCCATAATAACAGTTTGCGGAGAATGCCCAGAAGTACCATGATGCCCCGGGGCATTGCGATTGTATCGGCATCTGCTGACCCCAGAAGTTGAGCTCGCTGCAGTGGGAGCGTTCGGTTATGTAATAAAGTTTTGACTGTTTTCCGGTTGTGTATGTGATCGATTCGTTTTCCGGATGCAGATATACGTAGCTTACCCCATTGCCGGATCGATTGCCCTGCGATTGGCTTTGTTTGTTTTGGTAAGCGTAAAGCGTGACATTGGCGCTATATTCGGATTTTCTGCTTCCATTTATGGCGGTTATTTCAAGCGATACTGTACCTGCTCCGGTTGACACCGGGGCAGCATAGAAGACGAATGCCGCCTGCCTTTCATAGCCATTGCTGCTGAAATTCTTTCGGCTCAGGCTTATTGTAGCGCTGCTTATATTCGCAGATATTGCCGAAGGCATAGAAGTAGACACCAGCAGAGTTGCCATTGAAGCGTTTCCAACCTGCAGCGCCGGAGCAAGAAGATATGCGCTTATAGTATCGTTGATTGCAGCCATCGATTCATTCGGGCCCGTAGGGCTTGGATTTTTTGCATTCAATGCACCCATCATTACGGAGTGCACGCGGGAATAGTAGGATACGCCGACTACACCCATGCTCGCTACTGCTGCCATTATAATTATGAACTCTATTGAGCTCTGCAGCTTTATACTGCGCAATTCATTCATTTTGATACACCCTAATTAAGTAGATCCTTCCAGAATACGCGGCTATGCCGCAGACGTATCCTTCATTCGCAGTGTAATTTAAGCTGCAGGTCTGGTTTTCCGGGCCATAGCTTGATAAGCGCGTAATTTTAATCGAGTTGCCCACTTGCAGAACGGGATAATCGTTGCCTGTTGCCATAGCGTATGCAATTTGCTGCATTTCATAGTATGCGGAAAGCTTTTCCATTGCCAGCTTTGAATTAATAGCAGATGAGCGGTAATGATTGGCTAAAAGCCCGGTTACCAGCAGAACCGAAGTTAACAGTATTGAGATCGCGACAATCTGCTCCAAACCCAGAAACAATGCTTTCATTGCCATTCTACCCATATGCCGTAGTAATCCGAGGCCTGCACCGGCTGGCTTATGGTGTTCCTCATTGCAAGAGACGATGCCGAAATCTCGGAATTTATGCCTGAAAAGACCAATGATGCATATGCCGATATGCCAATTAAAATTGTAAGAACCGAGACTGCCAGCGCAAGCGATATTATAAACATGGGGGTTATTTGGCCCATCATGGCGAACCACGTATCAGGTATAAATCCGTTCCAGAGTACGATTCGCTTATGTTTTCCACAGAGCCGGAGTATTCGCATATTGATGGGCTAAGCTTTATTCCTGCGCCGTAGTACACGCTGTAATTTCCACACGTTACGGTTTCGGATCCGGAGCACGAGCACACCGATTTTGGCACGTATGCCGCAAATGAGGAGCTGCCGTATTGCTGCATTGCGCTTATATGGCCGAAGAAAGACTCAATCTCGTACTTGGATATTCCGCTGGCGTAGCCCGATCTAATCCCTGCAGTGGCATAGATGGCCGTCGCAAGGGCAGAAATGCCAACAGCCAGGTATATCAGTAATTCGAGAGTGATTTGCGCTTTTGTCTCCATTTAGAACACCTACCCCTGAGTGGTTATATTTCCAAGCTCTGACTTCAGCGTCGATATTACGCTGCCATTGGTACCGTTGAAGAACGAGTGCACTGCGGCGCCCTTTAGCTGCGTTATCATAGCCAGGGCTATTATGATAACTATACTTACTGCCGACAGCATCATCAGATATTCTATCGAGCTCTGCCCTTTTCTTGAGCCCGCCATTGCCATCATTGCACGAACCAGTGCGGAATATTGTGTTTCCATTTTATCACCTCAAAGCATGAAAGCCGACAGGCGTAGGGCCGCCTGCATTATAAATGATGCGATGGCGCTCATCTGAAGAGTGCGCATGAAAATGCCGTCGTGCGGCCTAAGAGAATTTGATGATGTCGAGTAGTTTACTGCCATTATATAATACATGAACATCGCAATCAGCGCTAGCGAATAGCTTTGGTACCCGGCCGGGCTAGAGAACCTTATGATGTTTATCGTTATCCCGGCAAATACCGGAAAGAAAAAGTTTATACCGCTTGAAACCATCATGTCGCTGCTTTCTGACATCCGTGTCATTTTTGCAATATGCCCCATCAAAGCCGAGCATTTTGCGAGAACCCATCTTGAAGCCCCGGTTAGTCCCGTGCCCCCGGAAAAACCTGAGTATAGCACTATGCCCAGAATGCTTAGGCTCGGATCTTTTCCCGAAACCATTTTGCCGAATGCAAATTCAGCATTTCCAGTAGCCCTGAACTTTTTCATGGCTGATTTTACGCTATTTGAATGGCGAAACCCAGGAGGTATTGAATGCATGGCCTTGGAATAGCTGGTTCCTTTAGGGCTCTGAGAAATGGATTGCAGAATTGAGATGGTCTCCGTTGGCGATGATTTCCATTTAGAATCCTGGCCGTCTTTTGACAATCGATGGAAAACTATCGCAGATAGAAAAATCGGCGCTGAGGTCCACACGGAATAAAATGAAACTGCAATAGAGGCCAGATACATTGCGGCAGCAGCCGCTGCGGCATGGCTGCCAAATGCACGCTTTGGCTTGGCGAATGCGCTTATAATTGTTTTATATGATTGCATTGCTCACCACCGAAGTAGCTTTTGAAGCTATCAGATAGGCAATTGGCGCGGAAACCACGAATATGGCGAATGCCTCTGGCAGGAACGATGCGCTTCCTGAAAGGATAGAGTACCCTGCGATTCCGAAGAGCGCAAATGAGGGCAGCACTGTTGAAAAAAGCATAAGCACCGTGGAATTTCTGTTATTCCCGTTGTTATGCGCGGATAACGCAGTTTCAAGATTAGATATTGCAGAATCCATTATTGCGGACAACGTGCTTATAGCGTCTGCGCCTGAACTGGATTTTTCTACAATATGTTTGATTATGGGTGTGCGCCCGTAATCTTTGTTTGGCGATTTTGCATCGATATGGCTGATTGCTTCGCCGAAACCCACCAGGCGCATTGCCAACGGCAGATTTCCCAATGCGAGAGAAACGTCATTCGATGGATAGCTGAAAATTTTTATGGAATCGGAAAACGCTTTTGCTGCTGGTGTCCCATTCATGCGCTTGAGCATTATGGATGAAGCCAGTCCGAAAAAAGAAAACCAGTTCCTTGTTTTTGACACGGCCTTCTGGATTTCTAGTTTCGCCATGTAGTATGCAAAAAACATTGACGAAGAGAGTATAGCTATGGGATAACCGTAGCTTCCGAAAAGCATAATTGCGACTGCGGGCATTATGGCAATATACCCTATGCACATCAGGTATAAGCCGAATCCAGCAAATTTTTTATTTTCGGGCGAATTCATTCGAATCCCTTATATTCCAGGATAAATTTTTGAAAATCGCTGGAGCCGCTTGAAATGAAAGAGCATATCGCTTTGGACCTTGATTGGAATTCCTTCATCGCTTCGCTCGGAGACATTTTCATGCGCATCGCGAAGTAGGTTATTGCCTTGGAATATCTGAGCTCTTCCCTCTTTGGCACCCCGTTGGAAAACATGCTGTTTATCTCGAATTCGTCTGCCCTTTCCGGGCTTATCTCTGCACGCGAAAACCATTTGTATTCTGATATTCCAGTTATCTTCCTCTGCATTGCGCCGTCAAGGGACATGTGGATGGCAAGATCTAGGTTTGAAACTAGCGCATGGTCAACAAGCATTGGCCTGGATTCCAGCCTTGATATTACGCTTATGCCGCTGCCCGATACGTGCATCGTAGCTATAAAAGGCACCCCGGTATTTGAACCGAAAAATGCATCCCTGGCCTCTGCGCCCCTTATCTCCCCTATTATGAGCCTGTCTGGCCTGAGCCTTAGCGCGTTTGATACCTGGTCCGATATCGTGCTTTCGGATTTGTCAGCCGATTTCTTTCCTATCAGGTAAACGGCATTGGTGAAGTTCGAATGCATTATGAGCTCGTCGGTCTCCTCTTCAATAGCCACTACGCGTTCGTAGCGCGGCATCAGCTCTGCCATGGCCTTTAGCAGTGTGGTTTTTCCGGAGGCCGGCGGACCGGTTATAAGGAGATTGAGCCTTGCATCTACTGCCATCCACAGATATGCCAGAAGCTCTGAATTAAGGGTGCCTTTTGCGAGCAGGAATGCCGGCCCGCTGCGCTCTGGCTTTGCGAGCCTTATGGATGCCACCATGCCCGATGGCGAGTATGGCGACTGCTGGGCGTGTATCCTGAGCCCGGAAAGCGTGCTTGCGTCGACTATTGGGGTATCTGAAGCCAGTTCCTTGTCCGCAGAATCGAGAAGCTTATTTATGCAGTGTATGGAATCACGCTCCGAAGCGAATTTGATGTTTGTGGTGCAGAACCCGTATTTGGAGTGATAGAGAGATATGGGATATACGGGGCCGTTTATAACTATTTCTTCTATGTTTGCCGAATCCTCAAGCAGAAAGCTCAGCGGGCCGTATCCGAACAGGTCCAGTGCGGCGGCTTTCACCGCTATCGAGTTTTGGGAAACACCGAAACGTTCTGAAAGAAGAGACGCTGCGGAGTCTATTGCGCTTTTTTCGCCTATGCTGTATTGCGTGTTGGCTGCTTCTATCACAAGGTCAACCATATGCGATTTCATTGCGTCGGCGAGGGGCTTGGCTGAAATCCATTCCGGATGCGCTTTTATTGAATATAGCAGCGACGAGCCAGATTTTCCCACCAGAGCGTTGGCAGTCTCAAGCAGCACCTCCGCGGGATAGCTTTCAAGAAAATCGAACGATAGCTTATGGCTTGGCGCGATAGGGATGGCAGCGCGCCTCCTCGGCGCGAATCTTTGGGGCGAAGCCATTGCAATTTTCGACTTGATTATTTTACTAAACTCCATAATAATATATTAAAATAAATATTTATATACCTTTGTATAATTAATCCGGTTTGGCTGCTGCGCAAAACGGCGAATGTGGAAAAGAGTGCAAATGTATATAAACCTTTTACAAAAAGTATTATTATGGTAAAAAAAGAAAAGCAGCAGGATGAAATCTGGGCATTGAGGAAAGCGATAAGCAGGCCAAACTATGCAGTCATGGAGCTGCTTTTTGAAAAATCCCCAAGAACCACAAAGGAGATATATTCCGTGCTTGAGAAAAAGTTCACAAGGAAGACGCTCATAATATCGCTCAGGGAGCTCTCGCTTGACCTCAACGTGATACAGCCCACGCATATAAGGACAACGAACGGATACGGATTGGGCTACAAGCTCAACCCGAAGGTCAAGGACATGATAAAAAGCCTTCAGAAAGCTTCGAAGGTAGTTGAAAGCTGCATGTGAGTTCAGTACATTTACCTGTCTGAAACCCTTACTTTTTTCTGCTGCCCGAAGAGCTCGATTATCTCCTTGGTAGTCGTTGCCTCTTCTGGGCTCTTGTCCTCCCTTACTGCGGTTTCGCCGACCAGCCTTGGGAACCTGAGCGAATACCCTGATTTGCTGCCATCTTCCTGAATGGACATGCCGCACGTATGCATTGGCGATTTTGTTATCTCGTCAGCCTTGACAGTGACTACGTATTTAGGATATACCCAGAAATCGGGCTCGATTATGGAATCTACCCTTGCAGGCTTTGATTTCTGCTCTATTTTGGATAGCAGATTGTTGAGCTCCTGCATCTGGGCTTCGGTAAAGCCAGTGCCGAGCTTGGAAACTGTCTCGAAGATATCGCGCTTTTCGTTATATACCGCGCACAGCAGGCCCCCGAAGCCGAATTCGGCCCTTGACCCCTTTCCGCGGTAGTATCCGACTATGGCCAGGTCAAGAGTATCGGAGAGCTCGCCCTGATAGCTGCGCTTTAGCTTTATCCACGAGAATTTCCTTGCCCCGGCTATATACTGGGACTTTAGGTCCTTTGCCACTATGCCCTCCAAGCCGTCGGATACCGAAGAATTGAAGAAGTCCTCAAGTTCCTTGGCCGAGCGAGTGATTATGCGCTTTGACGGCTTTATGGTTTCGCTGTCTTTGAGGACCTGCTCGAGCTTCTTCCTTCTTTGCTCGTATGGCTCGTTCATGTAGCTTTTGCCTTCGGCATACATCAGGTCAAAAGCCATTAGCCTTAGCGGAAGGGATATCGCTTTTTCCGATATTCCGTGCTTCCTTTTCCTTTGTATTGTCTCCTGAAAAGGCATAAACTCCCCAGTCGCTTCGTTGTAGGCCAGGGCTTCCCCTTCGAATATGGCTTCTTTTGAAGAAACCTCTTTTATGGCTGCAGCAGCTATGTCGGGAAACATGTCCGTTGTCCTTTCCAGCCTCCTCGAATATATCTCCACCCTTTTGCCCATCTTGTGTATCTGGCACCTGAAGCCGTCATATTTCTGCTCCACAGCGCATTCACCACCCATTTTTTCGAGTATTTCTTCTGCAGTAGGAAGGCGCTCGGCCAAGGCCGGCCTTATCGGCTTGAATATGGATACCGAAAAATCCTCAATGGCTTTGATCCCCTTTGATTTGAGCTCCTTGGCTACGAGCCCAAGGTCGCTGCATATGTTGTAGGCCCTTTCCAGGTGTTCCTTTAGCGTGCGGTCCCCTTTATACATTACCGACAACGCCTCAAGCATCGTAGCGTCGCCTAGTCCAAGCCTGAGCTGGCCGAGGGGATACCTTATTATGTACCTGGCTTCAACTGGGCTGGAACTTGCCACCAGGTTTGCAAGCAGCTTTATCTTCTGGTCCTTGCTTCCCTTGCCGGACGATTCGGACATTTTAGCCATGGACGAGTAAACATCGGAAACGCTGGGTTTCGAAGAGGACATGCGCCTGAGCTTTGATTTTGACACTAGATTCTCGGCCGTGCTTCCGAGGTCTCCGGTCTTCCTGAAGTCGGCTTCGACCTCCTCCTTGGTATACCCCGTTGCCAGGGCTATCGCCTCTGCTGCCATTTTTTCTGCAACGCCGAATTCCTTGCCCTCGAACGGTGGAGCCAGCACTCCTTGTGTAATGTATACTATCTGCTCTATCTCTGATGGTTCTGCCTCCTTGAAGGTTTCCGACATTATCTCTATCATTTTAAGCCTTGAGGAAACTCCTTCCAATGCGCTGTAGTATTCTGCCAGCTTTTCAAACTTCACCATCCATCACTTCAGCAATCCGGGCTCTTCAGCCACGAGCATCCGGAATTAACCGAGCAGTAAGTCGCACCTGAATCAATATTGGATGAATTTGATTCTGACGTCCCTGCGCAAAGAGCGCCGGATACGGATCCGTTGAACGAATCTCCGGAGAAAACGTTGGATGTAGAATTAGCCATAGAAAGGCCTATGCCAGGAGATTTGGCAATGTCGCCCTTGAAGAGCGTATCCATCGTGTTGCTTACGTAGTACCCTATCTGACTCGAAGTCGAGTTGCTGCCTGAAACGGTTCCGGATGCGGAGTTTTCTATCAAAATGCCCGTGGTGCCGCTTATTACCGAGACATTCGAAATCGCAAATCCCTTCGATGAGTATACCCCTATGCCGAAATACTGAAAAGGTGTGCTCGCATTAGTGACGTTCATGTATATCCTGTCGTTTATGACCTTTACGCTCGAGTTCTTTATTATTATCGGCGTGGTGAATCCGCGCAGCATGCAGTTTTCTATGACTCCGCCTTTAACGTTGTCAAATTCCGCAAACGTGCCTCCGTGTGTAGCGGTTATGGTATTGTAGTTGCAGTTTATGGTGGTAGAATTTGAATACACCCCGTTGCACAGTGTGCCCAGGCCGTAATAGCCGTCAGCCCCAATGTCGTATGAAGACGGGCTGAAGAAGGAATTGCACGCTATCGGCCCGGAACTCTTGCTTATGCCCGAAAGCCACATGCAGTTGGATATTTTCTCGCCGTAGTTTATGCCGCCGTACTCGGAAGAAATCCCTGAAGCTCCGCCAGCACATGAATAATCGTAATTTGAAGAGCCCGAGAACATGTTGTAAGAGATTGTATTGTTGGTCGAATTCGTGTTCGTGTATATTCCTGTCCCGTCGCTGGTGCCGTTGTTGCCAGAGATTTCATTGAGGCTGGCGTTGTAAAGGTATATCCCATATGTGCCTGAATTAAATGACGAACCGGATATAATGTCATATCTGGATGAGTTCATGAAAAGGCCGGAGGCGCCGACGCTGCTTTCGCTGATGTTCTCGACCTTTGTCCCATTCGTGGCTTTCATGTAAACCCCGAAAGTATTCCCTGTAGAGATGGCATTCGATATTGAAGAGTTTGTTATGTTGTCAAAGTAATACCCATATTTGAAACCAGTGGTCCCGCAGCCGCTTATCGTTACGTTTTTCACGTTGCTGGCCGATATGCCAGTTCCTAGCCCGCGAGACTGGCTGGATAGTTTATACGTGCCGCAGGACAGCCTTACATTGCTCGACTTTATCGTTATGCAGTTCGTAGAAGATGAGAGTATGTTCTGGCTCAGCGAATAATTGCCCTCAAAGCTTATCGTGCCGCAGGAATTTATCGGATAAAATTTAAGCTGTGGTTTTGCCACGTTGGTACACGTTGTCCATTCGGCATCGGTAAGGCCGCACCGGGTATCGGACATTAGCGAGTAGCCCGATTTTATTGAATTGTTTGTTGCATAAAGATCCATCCTCGAATTGTTTGCAGCCACACCGTTGTTGTAGACGTTGCCTATTGAGCCGTTCACGTATATTCCGTAGCTGTTTCCGGCAAACCTGAAGGAGTCGAAAGTATCCAGCGTTGAAAAGCCAACGTACAGCCCAATCCTGCCGTTGTCTGCACTTACGTTGTAGAACCTGCTCGAGTTGGAATCGGCAAGCATTATGCCAGTGCTCGTGTTTGTTATGCTTATGTTTAACAGTTCAGCATTGCTGTCGTTCTTGAGCATTATGCCGCCCTTTGACGAGCTTATTCCGCAATAGTCAATCTTCAAGCCCGGCTCTGAGCTCGCGTATATTGCATATCCAGAAGTGACATTGGTTATATTGTTGCTTTCGCAGTCGAGATGCACTTCAGGCGCATTTATAGTTATGCACGGGACCTCTGCAGACGCGTTGATAAAGCCCACCGCTTTGGAGTATGCGTTGGCGTTTATGCCTTCGGCAATGTGATAGTTGCCCGGGGAGTTTATCGTGCCGCAGGAATTTATAATGCTGCCCAAAGATATCTGTGAAACATTTATTGGATAGTTGGTTTCGGTGCACGACAAAAAGTCGCACCCCAGGTTGACTGCGCAAGCGTTGCCGTGTGCCGAGCTGGCGTTTATAAGGCCGGAAAGCCCATGGCATGCCAATGAATCCGGCGTTGAATTTATTGTATTGTTATAGAAATTTTCGCCGCTTGAGTATACGTTTATGCCCAAGTTGCCGTTTGATAATATGGTGTTGTTTGACACCTTGTCCCTCGCAGATCCATAGCCCAAATATACGGCGCCCTGCGGGCTTGAGGTTCCAGAAACTTTATTTCCGGATACGGAAGAGGACGAAGTGTTCGAAAAGTAAACGCCCGACATGGTATTGTTGTATATCTTATTTCCTGCAACCCTGAAGCCTGTAGAATTCACAGCCGCTATGCCGTATGAGAAATCGGAAAGCGTGCATCCGCTTACAGTAACGTTGTCCTTGCCAGAAGCGTATATCGCATACGTGTACGGGGTCTTGTTGCTGAAGGGCCCTGCGCCAGTTATGGATTTGCCGTTGCAGATTATTGCAACGTTGCTAGAATTTACGTAAAGGCATGAACCCGAAGTTATGCTGCTGTTTATGTCCGAACCCAAATAATATGATCCGGGCTTGCCCAATGCTCCGCATGCAGACATCGTATACACGTCAGGGCTTATTGAAGTGGTAAGCACTGTAGTGGTTGGCGATGACTTGTGGAGAGTTATAACTGCAATTAATGCTATGAATATTATGACTATTGCAATAAGCAGGTATTTCAATGGAAATTTCTGCGCCTGGGGCTTTTTTGCCAATGGAACGGGAGATATGGGCTTCTGTTGCTCGAATGGATTGCTTGGAGTAACATCGACTTTGTATCCTTTGGGCGCCCCCCCTGAAACCTCGCTCCAGCCGCCAGATGTGCCTGGGTTCACCGGTCCTTCTGATCCTTGATCGTTCTGAAGTATTGACACTTACTCTACCGTTAGCGCATTCGCCACTTTCAGATTTGTTTATAAATGAATTTATAGTTTGTTGTTTGAATTATAAAAGCGTTTAGAGCCTCGGTAGCTCAGCATGGTAGAGCACCTGTCTCGTATGCCCGGTATCTTGGGCTGTGAAAACAGGGGGTCGAGGGTTCAAATCCCTCTCGAGGCTTGTTTGGATGTCTTATTACCATCAGCTTATCTGAAGCATTACCCTTCCGTCCCTGTCGCTAGATGACAGCGCCTTTATTGCCGATTGCCCTTCTTCAAGCCCGAACTTTTTCCATACCTTGAGCTTGTAGCCTGGCGATTTCGAAACCAGCTCCTTGAACTCGCGCATGGAACCTCCAGTGGAACCGATTATCGTGGCATGTTTTGAGTACACGCCAGAAAGATCCAAGCTTACCTGCGGGCCCGTCAGCGTTCCGAATGTGGCGAGCCTGGAGTTGCTCCCCATCATCGAAAAGCTTTCGTTCCAGAATTTCTCCCCGAGAGAGTTTAGTACGAAATCCGCCATTTTGCCCTTCGTTATTTCCTTTATTTTTTCAATGGCGTTTTCCGAAGATACAGTATCATCAGCGCCGAAATCTGCCATCGACTGCTTCCTTGATACTGCTATAACTTTTGCGCCTTTTTCTTTTGCAAACTGCAGGGCAAACCTTCCCGTATTGCCAGAAGCGCCAAGTACGACTGCGGTTTCCCTCTCATTGAGGCCTGCGCGATTAACTGCGTGGTATGGGGTTAGCGCAGCTACTGGAAGCGAAGCCGCCATCTCCCAGCTTGTTTCGTCAGGGAGCTTTACTGCATTCCTCTCGTTGACTGCCATATATTCTGCAAAACCTCCGTTGCTCATTACTCCGGTTATATAGCCATTCCTGCATAGCATTTCCATGCCTTTGCTGCACATGTCGCATGTGCCGTCAAAATACCTGTTGAATACCGTGACCCTGTCGCCCTGCTTTGCGGATTTGACTGAAGGACCCACAGCTTCTACGGTACCGGCGAACTCCGCGCCGGCTATATGTGGCATTGGCTTTATCCCAGGTATTGCGTTTATAATCATGTTGTCTATTGGATTTACGCCTGCCATTGCAACTTTTATCAGGATTTCTCCTTCCTTTGGCTCAGGCTTTTCAACATCCGCGACCTTAAGGTTTTCAGTTCCCTGCTTGTCAAAAATAAGCGCTTTCATACCAAACACAATTTGATTGCCCAAACAATCAATAAAATTATTGTATGCCAGCTCATTTACTTTCCTACAAGAAAATCGAATTTTAAGCCTGCAAAAGAGGTAATCGTGTATAAATGAAATATTGACTTATATAAAAACAGCCAATGAGCAGTTAAATACGGTGAAAATATGTCTAAAGTACCATCTGGCAAGACAAACTCAGGGGCATTCGCCCTTGAATTCGTAGGCAGCTTGATATACCTCGCTTTGGTATATGTTACCTCTTCGGGCACTGCGGCAGCAGGAAGTTTCGCAACGGCAATAACGGCAGTGTGGCTTCCGCTCCTATACGCGGTCGGAGTTCTAAGCACAGTATCGCTATTCATACTCAGCTTTACCAACCTGATCAAGAACAATCCGATAACCAGGGCAGCCATGGCTCCAGCATGCGCTGGAGGATTCTCCTTCGTTGCAATGACGGCCGGAAATCCGCTAATGGTAGTTGTTGCGATAATCGGTTTCGTGATAGCGTCCGCAGGAGCAGTATACGCAAAGGCAATGTGCTGAATTGATTTTGCCGCTTTTCGCGGCACTTTTTATTTTTATTGTTATTTTTATTATATCCTTGGCAGGGCTAATGGTATTTAAAAAATAGAAATCTGGATGGGCTCCGCTAAGAGCCCAAAAATAAAACAGAAATAGTAAAAAATAAAACTAATCCTTTATCTCTTTGTGAAAGCTAATCGCAATCAGAGTCTTTCCGCCAATGCAAATCTTGCCTTGACGTCAGTTATCCTGACCTTCATGCTTTCTCCCTGCTTCGCGCCCTTCACGAAGACAACAAAGCCGTTGACCTTAGCTATGCCGTCGCCCTTTGAGGCAACCGCTTCTATGGTTACGTCGACCTCATCGCCAGCCTTTACTGGCTTCTGCAAGAAGTACGAGGGTTTTATTGATACGCCCCTGTCCCTTCCTTCGCGTCTTGGCCTTCTCTGCTCTTCTCCTTCCATTCCTTCTTCATTTCTTTCCTGTCCGAAACTTTCGTCTTCTTCCATCTGTATCTTTGCTCATATGTAGGCTTGGTTCATTTCTTTGCCTTACTACATATATAGTGATATTGCGACTGCGCTTATATTTAAAGCTTTGTATTTATCTGCATGTAGGCACATATGCCGATATATTCAAGCGCACGGCAGGTTTTGCGCGTGCTTGCGATGCGGTTTCTGCATTGATTGCGAGCATTCAAGCCCCATGCGGGCTAAGTTATTTAAGCACTCTATAATATAATCATAGTGCTGTTGTGGTCATATGAAAATGGTAATTGCGGCTTTTGCATTCGCCGTGCTTATGCTTTTTGCAATCACAGGCTCCAGCTACGGCTCTTATACTGTGACCCACCTTAACACCACGGTTACGCTCAATAAGAACACGAGCGCACAGGTTACAGAAGTGCTTACGGTCTTCATCAGCAACAGCTCGGTTAGCCAGTACGAGACGAACAGGATAGCACTTAACCTGACTCTAAGCACGTGGCAGGGCTTTATAGGGCCGCTGCTGGTCCAGCACATAATAAACCCAAAGAGCGGAGTCTACAACTTCAAATACCTGCCAGGGCCCCTTGTGCCGCAGTATGATGGAGGAGTAGCAAAGCTTATAATGAGCTACGACGTAAACAACGCCACAAACGTCAAGCAGACTGCGCCGAGGGAGTTCGTATACTCGTTCAACAGGAACGTCTTTAATTTCGAGCATGCAACTAGCGGAGAGGTTCTTCCGTCAAACACTACGCTCAGCATAATTCTGCCTTCCGGATCCCAGATATCTGCAATTTATCCGATACCTGATGCCCCTGCTGCCAATTTCACCAATGGCTATTCCAATACGACGCAGTTTTCCTGGTTCGACGGTGAGCCGCTGTCAAAGTTTACTTTGGTTTTCATAATGCGCGAGAGCCTCACGGCCGAGGTCACCGGTTTTTTCACTGGCGTTTATAACGCCCTTGGGATTTTCTCTTATATTATAATAGCCGCGATAATAGCTGGGCTCATAGCATACGCCTATGCGAAATCCAGGTAATGTGGTGCTTGCATTGCATGAGTACGAATTTAAGCTGCTATCGTTCCTCAAAGACAAAAAGAGCGCAGATGTGGAAAGCATATGCAGCGGCGCCGGCCTTGGGCGCGACGCAGTCCTTTGGGCTTCCGAAAGCTTAAAATCGAAGGGTGCAGTAGAGATCAGGATCAACAGCGGAGCCGATGTGGAACTCGGGCCCGAGGCGCTTGGCTACGCCAGAGGATTTCCCGAGCAGGCTCTGCTCGCGGAACTTGGAAAAGGCCCAAAGAAGCTGGACGGAAGCATAAATGGCATAGCGCTTGCATGGGCTAAAAGGAACGGCTGGGCTGACATCATTGACGGAAAGCTTCACATTACCGAGAAAGGCAGGAAGGCCCTGGAAAGCCAATACGAACAGGAGAGCGTGCTAAAGCTGCTTCTTTCAAAAACAGGAAGCAATGGAAACAACGTTGCCTATGTCAGCGATGAAGAAATGGCAGGAATAGAAAAGACACTCAAGGAACTTGAGCATAGGAAGCTGCTGCAGATTAAGCCAAAATCAAGGATAGCTTCGATATCGATAACCGACATTGGCATGGAGATGCTTTCCGGAGAAAAGACGGCAAACGGAATAGGGCAGCTCACCAGGGACATGATAAAATCAAGAGCATGGGCCGAGTCGGGATTCAGGCCATATGACATCGAGGCACCGGTAGCCGAAGCTTATCCTGCGAGGAGGCATCCGATGAAAGAATTCATGGAGCTCGTAAGGCGCATGTGGGTAAGCCAGGGCTTCATTGAGACTGCAGGGCCTATGATAGAATCGTCTTTCTGGAATTTCGATGCGCTTTTTTCGCCGCAGGACCATCCTACGCGCGAGATGCAGGACACGTTCTTCCTGTCGAATCCTGAAATATTCGGAATCGCGGAAAGGGAGCTCCTGAAAAGAGTAGCAAGGATGCACAAGAAGGGATGGAATAGCTGGAACGACGATATCTCGTTTCAGCCAGTGCTCAGGACGCACACCACAAGCGTTTCAGCCCACAATATAAGAGAATATGGCAATTCAGACGAGCTTGAATATCCTATAAAGCTTTTCTCCATAGGGAAAGTCTTCAGGAACGAGAGCATAGACTACAAGCACCTGGCCGAACTTCACCAGCTGGACGGCATAGTCATAGGCAAGGGCCTGGGTGTGGCTGACCTGAAAGGTACGCTTGAGCAGTTTTACAAAGGGCTGGGCTTCAAGGTCAAGTTCAAGCCCTCGTACTTCCCGTTCGTCGAGCCTGGGCTCGAAGCCAGCTATTACGACGAGGAGCACGGAGACTGGATAGAGCTCTGCGGAGGCGGCATTATAAGGAAGGAGATAACCAAGGCCTTAGGGACCGACATGCGCGTTATAGCGTGGGGCGCTGGCCTGGACAGGCTGATGTTCAAATATTTAGGCATAAACTCGCTGAGCGAGCTCTACAAGAACGATATAGGATGGCTTAGAAAACGCAAGCCGATCAAGCTGTGATTCAATGGCAACCGTAACATTCGCTAAAAAAGACCTCGCCAAAGAGTCAGGCATCGAAAAGCCGGAAAACACCATACCAAAAATAGGCATGGAGGTTGAACGCGATGCCGACGGCGAGATAACCGTTGACATAACCCCGAACAGGTCCGACCTTCTTGACATAGTCGGGCTTGCAAGGCAGATGTCCATGCACGAAGGCCTGCGGAAACCCAGAAGGTATGAAGCAAGCGGCAGCAGCGGAATTTCCATAAAGGTCGGCAAACGTGTAAGCAAGGTTAGGCCCGATATTGCAGGGATTGTTGTAAAAGACGTTTCTTTCACCGAAGCCTCGCTGAAGTACCTGATAAACTTCTCGGAGAAGCTCGGCAGCACCCTCGGCAGAAACAGAAAGAAGCTTGCGATGGGAATCCATGACCTTTCCGCAATAGAAGGAGATCTTATTTATGACGCTTCCCATGAAGGAAGCATAACACCTTTGGGGGAAAACGCAGAAGCCGGATTCGACGAGGTAATGGAGAAAAATCAGAAGGGAATAGCCTACGCAAATACGATTGCACCGAGAAAAGGCGGCAGACAGCTATATCCGTTCCTTATGGACTCTTCGAAGACTATTTCGCTTATACCGATAACAAATTCCGAAAAAACCAGGGTAACTGCAAAAACAAAATCGCTTTTCATAGACTTTACGGGAACAGACCCAGGCATTGTATCGAAAGTAGCAGACATGTTTGCATGCAGTTTCATCGATGCTGGCGCAAAGGTCTATTCGGTTAAAGTAGTTTCTGAAAATGGCAAAGATGTCGAATATCCAAAGCTCAATTCGTTCAGCATAAAGATCAAAGCTTCCGGGTTCAGCGAAGTGCTGGGTTACAGGGCAAATGATGCCGACATAAAAAAGCTTGCAGTAAGAAGCGGCTATGTCATTTTGGAAGAGGCAAAGGGACATCTGTCCGTTGCAGTGCCGCCATACCGCTACGACGTTTTCAATGAACAGGATGTTTACGAGGACCTGGTTTTCGCGTACGGATACGATTCCATAAGATCCAGGCCTGTGCCAAGCGTAAATGCTGGAAGCGAAACCGCATTCACTGTCTTTTCCGAGAAGCTTACGGAGATTATGCTAGGGCTCGGATATACCGAAGCGTACAACAACTACCTGACAAACGAGAAATCTGAATTCGAGATGATGGGCAGGGAGCCCGAAATGGAAAAAGTCGTAAGCATAAAATATTCCAAAACCGAAAACATAAGCATAATGCGCAGCAGCATACTGCCGTCGCTTATCAACAACCTGAAGGATTCTGCATCTGAGCAGATGCCTTACAGGATGTTTGAAATAGGGGATACCTTTAGCGTTTCAGAGGGCAAGGCAGAAGAAAGGAAGGCATTTGCCTTCGTATCTGAGCACTCAAAGGCTGATTTCGCAGAGGCAAAATCCGTAATAATATCCGCAATGGCCTCTCTGGAAATTGAAGTGGGATTTGAGGGAGGCTCCGGAACTGAATTTATACCTGGAAGGTGCGCAAGGATAATTTCTAAAGGTGAGGATATAGGAGTAATCGGAGAGGTGCATCCGAAAATACTGAACGTATTCGGGATAGAAGAACCTGTTGTAGGATGCGAGATAATGCTCTCAAAAATAAAGCATTGAAGGCATTATACTGCTGCGTGCTTTGCGCTTGGAATGATTACTGCACTGCCTAAGTAATTTAGCTTTTTGCTGAGAATTTTGTGCGTGTGTTTATGGAACCTGCAAACGCTATGGAAAACGGCAGAGGAACCAAAGGCCAAAGCGCAATGGAATACCTCATAACATACGGCTGGGCCATACTCATAATTGCAATTGCTCTCGGAGTGCTATTCGAGCTTGGCCTTTTCAACCCAAGCTCATTCGTCAGCACCAGCTGCATATTCCCTGCAGATTTCAGCTGCATATTCAGCACGCTCAGCACCAGCGGGATGCTTACAATAAACATGCAGCAGTCAACCAGTGCGCCGATAAATATTACCGCAATAGGCTGCAATTCGAACGATTCGCTCAGCCACATGATTTATTTTCCCAACGGAATAGATGTGCAGATAGGGTCCAACGTTACAATAACGGGAAACAGCACGACAACACTGCAGTGCTGGACCGGCAATACGGTGTTCGCCGGCAAGCCCGGGGCGCTTTTCAGAGGATATGTAATTATAAACTACACAGACATACAGACAGGATTTCCGCATACCATATCAGGAACCGTACTGGAAAAAGTTACCTGAAAACAGATTTTATGCATGCTTATTTTATGCGAGCCAAGCCGCAGCTTTAACGAAGAGAAACTTCAGCGCTGTATGAGTTGCTCGCCTTTTACTGTGTTTATGGTGCGCTGCCTCCTGCTTGCAAACGGCCTGAACTCCCTGCCGTTTCCCGAGAAGAACTTGGAGAAGAATTCCACATATATAAGCCTTGCGCCCTGTATGCCTGGCTCGAATAGCGCTATTGCTATGTTGAATAGCTGGCCCACTATGAGTATTACTATTCCAAGTATCGCAAGAGGTATGGAATGCGTCAGCGAATGCATGAATATGAAGTCTATAACCTGCGCGAGTATGACCGAAGCCAGCAATATGCCTATAAGCCTGGTATATGAAAGTATGTGGCTTATGAGGGATGGCAGCTCCATTAGCGATTCAAAGCCTTCAGTGACAAGAAACATTATTATTCCGCCGATAAGCAGGAAATATGCAAGCACAACGGGATAATTCGGGAACCATAGCGGCTGCTTGTGGAGAACCGCAAGGCCGAATATGACTATGCCCCATGCAGCCATGAGCCAGCCTATCCTTCCGACTGCATGCTTTTTGTGGCCTATTGCAAGATTGTTCAGGAATCCCAGCACGAACCCGAAAGATACCATTGCAACGCCTATCCAGCCGGATACGAGCAGCAGGGTCGGCAATCCTGTCTCAACGTTGAAGATTGCAGTATAAGGAAGCTGGAAACCGAAGTATTCATTGAATATTACGCCGAGAAATATGGCTATCACCGCGCCCGGCATTATGGATTTTGCCAGCACCGTGAGGCCGTTGTTGCTTATTATCGTGTTGACAAATTTGCTTATCGGCTTCGGTATGTGGCTTTTCTTCGGCGGGTGTTTCATTCTGTGGAGAAGCCATATTGCGCCTAGAAGCATAACGGCACCGTATCCTACGTCGCCTATCATGAAGCCGAAGAATATCGGGAATACTACCGCAAATATGAGCGTCGGGTCGAACTCGTCGCTCTTTGGCAGCGAATAGAACCTTATGAAAAACTCGAACAGCCTCGTCGTAACTGGATTGGAAAGCTTTGTTGGGGGAAGCTCCTTGGTGTGTATCTTCTCCATTATGAAGCTGTCGTTGGTTATGCGCTTAAGCGTAGACCTCAGCCTGTGAAGGTCGTCCTCGGGCACCCAGCCCTCGATCGCTATGACGTTGATTCCGAAGCCGAACTTGGATACTATGTCAAGCTTTTCCATCTCTAGGTCTAATTGCTCGCGAATGGCGCTTACCAGAGGATAGTGTATTTCCGATATATTGGTAAGCTCGGATTTGAGGGCTTCGTGCTTGGATTCAGATTCTGATATTTTGGATTCTATGAGCTTTTCGTTTGCGGACACGGGCCCGGACATTTTCGGTATGGCTTCCACTGAAAGCTTCATGCTCCTTACGTAGTTGCCAAACTCCTTTTCCGCATCCCTGCTTATGCTTGCTATTGTCGAATATTCTCCCTTCAGCATTACACAATCCTTTATTGCTTTGTGCGCTTCCGAATTGAATTTCTGGAGGTCCCTGCCCTCCACAAGGAATGATGCAATCCTGTCAGTCCCGAATATCGCCAGGTCGTGCCTGGTATGCGGCATGCGCTTCAGAAGGCTCAGCGTATCCCTGAGTTCTTTGAGCTCGGCTTCTGTAGATGCCATTTCCCTTGTTATCTGTGCGACCCGCTCCGTTATCGTTATGGAATCGGCCTTCTTTATCAGCTCGGAAGTGTTTTCCATGGCATACTTCTCCTTGGGCTCATACTTGTAAAGCATGGATTCCAGGCCCCTGAATTTCTGATCGTAATCGCTTATCTGCCTGTAATCCAGGTCGTCGCTCTTGTTAAGCAGCTCGGCAACGTTCTCCGGAAGCTGCTCTATTTGCATGACGCCAAGGTCGTGAAGGGCCGTAATTACCGGCTGGCGGTGCTCCTTCGATATGATTATGCGCTCCCTTGACATCCTTGCGGGTTTCAACAACATTATCGCACCGTTTTACTTCTTGCCTCGAATTCCAAAATATTCCGAAACAGCATCGGCAAAGAGCTCAAGTACCTCGCCCTTTGGCGCCTCTTTAAGCGAAGAAACCTTTGACTGCTGCGCCTTTATTAGCGCCTCTGCGCTTTGCTTTGCTTCCTTCAGCGCTTCCACCTTTATCGAATCTGCCCGTTCATTCGAACGTTCCCTGGCATCATGGGTTATTATCTCCGCCTGCGCGTGTGCGTTCTTTATTACGGCTTCGGCTTCGGATCTTGCCTTTTCTATGGCCTTTGAGTACGAATCCTCACTTTCCTTTATTTTTTCCAATGTAGAAATATCGCTCATTTTACTACCCCTGACAGCAGCATTAGCATAAGCACGGCGAATACCGCCACTGCTATGTTTATCGCCATTACTGCATACATTATCCTCTGTAATTTCATCATCGCTCTGGCGCCCTCTTCGGTCGTCTTGAGCTTATGCTGCTTATGCATTATCTTGTCCATTGTATAATTGCTTCGCATCAGGCCTCACCTTCGCTCTCCAGCTTGCCCTTTATGTATTTTATTGAGACTATCTGGTCCCTTTCCATGTCGTCCAACCTTTGCTTTATGTACGATGCCTTTTCCTTAAGCTTTGGTATTGCAACGTTTTCTATTGCGTTGCTTCTCCTGTTGAGCTTCTCTATTTCGTAAAGCAGGAGGCGCAGTGCGTTCTCCTTTTCCGCAACTTCTATGAGCAGCTTGAACAGGTTCTCGTAGCTCCTTTTTGCATCGAACACCGATGCCGGCATCGATATTACAGAGTAAACTGCATCCTCCGTTCCGTTGGATTTTATCTCGAGATCCGGTATCTTTACCCCCATTATGTTTTTTGAGGAAGCTCTTGCTGAGGCCTCGGCGTTTTCCGCAGCAATGCGCTCCATTGTTATCCTCCCTGACATAATATCTGCTATCTTTACAGAATCCGCAGCCAGGCGCACGCTCTCGAGCATGTTGCCCCTCATCTGCCGTATCTGCCTTGCCATGTCGAAGAATGCCAGAACAAGGCTTGACCTTTTCATCTTGAGAAGGTTGAGCCCCTTGGCTGCCACCTTTATGCGAGCCCTTGTCTTTATGAGCTCCAGCCTTGTAGTCCTTATATTACTTTGGGCCATTCCTCTCTTCCCACTTTCCGTATTTCTTTATGTATTCGTCCTTGACCCTCTTGACGTCGTTCCTGTCTATGTTCGACAAAAGCTCCCAGCTAAGCTCCAGGGTCTTTTCTATGCTCCTGTCCTCGTAGTAATCCTGGTTTACGAATTTGCTTTCGAACAGGTCGGCGAATTTCAGGTATGCCTTGTCGCCCTGGCTGAGCGCCTCTTCTCCGACTATTTCGGTTAGGCTTCTAAGGTCCTTGCCCTTTGCGTATGCGGCATAAAGCTGATCCACTACGCCCCTGTGGTCCTCTCTCGTGCTGTTCTTGCCTATTCCCTGGTTCATCAGCCTGGAAAGGGAAAGCAGCACGTCTACGTTAGGGTATATTCCCTTCCTGTAGAGCTCCCTGCTCAGCACTATCTGGCCCTCCGTTATGTAGCCGGTGAGGTCGGGTATCGGGTGCGTTATGTCGTCACCGGGCATGGTAAGTATCGGCACCTGCGTTATCGAGCCCTTTCTGCCCCTTATTTTTCCGGCCCTTTCGTATATCGTCGACAGGTCGGTATACATGTATCCGGGGAATCCCCTTCTTCCAGGAACTTCCTGCCTTGCTGCAGATATCTCCCTGAGCGCTTCGCAGTAGTTTGTCATGTCAGTAAGTATTACCAGCACGTGCATGTCTTCCTTGTAAGCCAGATATTCTGCGGTAGTCAACGCTAACCTAGGCAGTATTATCCTTTCCATAGATGGATCCGATGATAGGTTCATGAACATTACTGCCCTGTCTATGGCCCCTGTTTCCTCGAATTCAGTCTTGAAGAAGTTTGCCTCTTCGCTGTTTATTCCTATGCCACCGAAAACCACGCTGAAACCCTCGGATTTGTTGAGTATCTTTGCCTGCCTGGCTATCTGCGCCGCGAGCCTGTTGTGCGGCAGTCCGGAAGCGGAGAATATCGGCAGCTTCTGCCCCCTCACCAAAGTGTTCATTCCGTCTATCGTCGATATTCCAGTTTCTATGAACTCCGACGGCTCTTCCCTTGAATATGGGTTTATGGCGCTGCCGTTTATGTCTATCTCTTCACCCTGCACTATCTCCGGGCCTCCGTCCCTTGGTTTTCCCATGCCGTTGAATATCCTGCCGAGCATGTCGGTGCTGACCTTGAGCTTGGCGGTTGTGCCGGTAAGCCTTACCGCAGTGTTGCCGGTGTTCATTCCCCTCGTTTCGCCGAACGACTGCACTATGGCTGTTCCATCCCTAGTATCGAGAACCTGCCCAGTGACAGTCCTTCCGTCTTCGAGCTTTATTTCTACGAGCTCGTTGTACGCCGCATCCTTTATGCCGTCAACAAAAAGAAGCACATTTGTTATCTGGCTTATTGTTTTGTAGTAAATATCTCCCATTTTTACACCGGTATATCATTCTTCAGAAGCCTTTATGTTGCGCATGTCGATGGCAAGCTTGGAAATCTCCTTGGAATACTCCTCTATCTGCTCCTCCGGAATGAACTTCATCTTCGCGATTTTCTGCTTGACTTCAAGCTTTGACATCTTCTCGGCTGGCACGCCATGGTCTACAGCCAGGGATTCCTCGTCGCCGACCTGAAGTATCGATTTCAGCATAAGGTACTGCTTGCGCATCGACGAATACGTATCAACCTCGTCGAATGCGTTCTGCTGCAGGAAGTCCTCCCTGAGGCTTTTCGCCGTATCCAGAGTGACCTTGTCCTGCTCCGGAAGCGCATCGTAGCCTACGAGCTGCACTATCTCGTTTATCTCGGATTCCTTCTGCAGTATGGCCATTGCCTTCTTGTACAGGCCCGACCATTCGGGGCTTATGTTGACCTCGTACCATTTGGCGAGGTCGTCAGCATAAAGTGAATAGCTGTTTAGCCAGTTTATCGAAGGGAAATGCCTGGCGTTGGCAAGGGCTGCATCGAGAGCCCAGAAGACCCTTGTGACCCTGAGCGTGTTCTGCGACACCGGCTCGGATATGTCTCCTCCTGGAGGGGATACTGCGCCTATTGCGGTTATTGAGCCTATGCCTCCGTTGAGGACGTGAACCCTGCCTGCCCTTTCGTAGAATTCGGCGACCTTTCTTCCGAGATATGCAGGATAGCCTTCTTCTCCAGGCATCTCCTCGAGCCTTCCGGATATTTCCCTTAGCGCCTCGGCCCATCTGCTTGTCGAGTCTGCCATGAGCGCAACGTCATATCCCATGTCCCTGTAATATTCCGCAAGAGTTATGGCGGTGTATATGCTCGCCTCCCTGGCAGCCACGGGCATGTTCGAAGTGTTGGCTATGAGTATTGTCCTGTCCATTAGGGGCTGGCCAGTCTTTGGGTCCTTGAGCTCTGGGAATGTGGTGAGTATTTCCGTCATCTCGTTGCCGCGCTCTCCGCAGCCCACGTATACAATCAGGTCTGCGTCCGACCATTTTGCGAGCTGGTGCTGTATTACGGTCTTGCCGCTTCCGAACGGGCCTGGAACCGCAGCGGTTCCGCCCTTTGCGACTGGAAACATCGTGTCTACGACGCGCTGCCCGGTTATAAGCGGAACTTCCATGGGGAGCTTGTCTTTTACCGGCCTTGGCATCCTCACGGGCCATCTCTGCAGCATTGCCACTTTGACATCCTTTCCAGTTTCCGTTTTTATAGTCGCAAACGGCTCTTCTATTGTAAACTCGCCGTCGCTTATTGAGCTTATAGTGCCAGACACGCCATGCGGGACCATTACCTTGTGCTTTATAAGGCTCGTCTCGTCGACTTCTGCTATAATGTCGCCTGCGCTTACGTGCGCACCCTTCTTCTGCACGGCTTTAAGCGCCCATTTCTTCTTGGTGTCAATGGACTCTACGTTTATGCCCCTGGCTATGAAGTCGCCGCTCTCGGCCCTTATCTTGTCCAGCGGCCTCTGTATTCCGTCGAATATGGAACCGACGATGCCCGGCGCAAGCATAACGGAGAGCTGCATTCCTGTGCTCTTTATTATGTCTCCTGGCCTGAGTCCGCTTGTATCTTCGTACACCTGCACGGTGGCCATGCCTTTTTCCAGCTTTATTATCTCCCCGATAAGCTCCTCCTTGCCAACCCTCACCACATCGTACATGTTGGGGTTTTCCAGACCTCCCGCTATTACGACCGGGCCCGAAATTCTATATATAAATCCGCTCATTCAAATCAACTTACAATTCAAAGTTCAATCAAGTGTCATATCAATTTTTGTATATGTCGACGCCCAGGACCCTCTTGGCCAGTGCCTCTACCGATTCCGACTGCTCGGATAGCTCCTTCTCCGAAGGTATGAATATCACCAAAGGCTTCATTGCCGTTTCCGTGGCCCTGAGTGCGTTTGGGCTGAGCGACAGTCTTATCGAATATGAAGCTATTACTAAATCGTATTCCTTAGAGGCCATTAGCCTAAGGAGCGTTGACGAAGCCTCCTTGCCCTCGCTGATGAAAACGTCCTTTATCCCGGAAAGCTTGAACCCGAGGGCTATCTCGCGCTCGCCTATGACTGCTATCTTTCCGAATTTAGCTTCCATTCTGCTTCACCGCTTCGTTGTGCGCGTATAGCGCAAAGTCGGCCTTTATCCCGTAATAGCCCTGCAACAGCAACGCCCTGAGCGCGTCCCTTTCTGCTTCGAGCCTGAGTATGTAGCTCATTATATAAGACAATGATTGCGAGGATGCGGAGAAAGTAGGCATGAACCTTTTATACAGCGAGCTTTTCAGCACCGCTTCCAGTTCCGAGAGCTTTCCTGCCGTGACGTATCTGGAAAGCGAGTCCTGAGCGCTGTCTCCCAGCAGCTTCGACACGGCTTCGGGAGCTTTTCCATTGACCGCTTCGGCGATCTGCGAAGCGCTTATGCTGCCTCCTTTTATTATGTATTGCTGAATGTCCTGTACGCCGGAATATGCGGCCTTGGCGGCGTTGAGCACGTTTTCCGCGTCTATCGTCGCTATGACATATTCGTACACAGGCCCCTCGTCGCCCTTGTAGAAGCGCAGCGATTCTGAAAGACGCGTATAGTAGTAGAAGCCAAGCTCGGTAAGCATTGGTGCCAGCGATCCGTTCTTTGCATAGTCGTCTATGTGCGACATCAGCACGGTGCCGTAGCCGAACTTTGCAAGATAATTGACTACCGAAACTACGTCCTTCTGCGCCAGCAGGTTGGCATAGTCTGGCTTGCTTATGCTGCCCGCAAGTATGCCGACTGGATTCTTAACGGCCAGCATGAAATGCGATGTATCGGTAAGCTCGTAGCCCATTGCCTTCGAAGAGAGCACGACCTTTATGTTTTCTATATCCCACTTGCTTATGTAGGCCCTTACGAACGGCTGAGCCAGCGGCGGCATTGCGATATAGGCTTCCTGCAGCGATTTTGCCATTGTGGCATTTATTACAGCTTCGAAAAGGTCTGGCATCTGGTACAGCTGCGATAGCTCGTCTATCTGCTTCCTGTATCTGGTCTCCGACAGCATTTTGAGTATCTCTTCCGGAGATTTACCGGAAGCCTGCTCGTAGAAGCCAGTGCTGAGAAGCGAGGTTGCCATCGCCCTTAGGCTGCCGTACTTCCCAGTATACGTTGAATCAGTCATTTTTACCATTTATAACCTTGATAAGCCTTGAATAGAATCCATCCCTTACCTTGGAGAGCATGCTGTCAAGGCCATAGTCTATTGCCATTTTGCCGTCTGAAGAGTTTGCGTACAGGCCGAACGCGAAGCCTTCGGGGGCTTCGGAAAGCTTGGCCTTAGGGAATTTCTTTTTTATCAGCTGCATGTCGTCCTTGGCAGCATGCACCTCGCAGTCTGTCCCTAGCGCATCAAGAGCATTGGAATACAGCTTGAGTAGCAGGGCTTTGTAATCGTCCGTATTTTTGTATTCTGATATCGAAGCCCTGAGTTCGGCCTCCGCTGCTGAGAGCTTTTCGGCCATCGAGCCATAGAGTATCCTTTTGGCCTCTATATTTGCCTTGGACTGTTCCCTTGCCTTTATCTGCGAAGCCTCAAACTCTGCCTTGGAAATCGTTTCCTTCGATTCCGAAGCCGCCCGTGCCTTTGCATCGTTTATTATTTTATCCGCTTCGGCCCTAGCTTCGCTGAGGAGCTTGGATGTTTCCTGCTCCTTGCGCTTTTCTATGCCTGCCACGATCTCTTCGAGGCCCATTTGCACCACTGGCTAACTTCAAAGTATCTGCAGCAGCAGTATGAGGCCGAGCACGAATCCTATTATCCAAAGCGTTTCTGGTATCACGAAGAAGAACAGCACCTGCCCGAATTTTTCAGGCTTTTCGGCTATTATTCCCATTCCTGCAGCTCCGATTCCCTGCTGCGCCATTCCAGTTCCTATCAATCCTCCGGCTATTGCTATAGATGCAGCAACAGCATATAACGGACTTACCGCTACTACCATGTTTTTCACCAAATCATTAAGCTTTAACGTAGCAATATAAATAAATTAACAAGCATAGATAACTAATCTCGTGCTAATGAATACAAACAATTAATTTTGCAACGAATAGATTTATAAAGGCTCCATAAAATAGGCGCAGCACAGCGTTTGCGCCGGCATATGCTTTTGAAAGTGATCGTAATGGAAGGGAAAGAGATTAAGATAGAAAAGATGGGCGATTTCGAATGGCAGATTGATGCTTCGCAGGAAAAATCCATGAACGTTCCGGTGAAGATATTTGCCAACGATTACATAATTGACAACATACAGCGCGACAGGACGCTGAAGCAGGCCATAAA
>DAHWRK010000004.1 GCA_027339055.1 Microcaldota archaeon
ATTCTACGTATGCATAGCCTGTTACAGGATAGAGGCCTCCGGAGGATGGTGTGGCTGTTGATACGAAGAGGCCCACAGCTTGAGGCGAGCCGCCTATTGACTCGTAGCCATCCAAAACAAAGGATGACAATGGGAGAGGTGTGTAAATGCCACCCCAATTATTAGAGGGTGCAATGTTGACTCCGTTATCCACAGTTGCAGTTGCGCCAGTAGCAACCCAACCGCTAGGCAGGCTCGTTCCATTAAAGTTCCAATAATTCGTGAACACGCTTGCTCCGTCGTCGTATTCTGCGTAGGTTGAGCTTAGCTGTGGGGCTTCGCCTGTCGTAAGTTTATTGAGCAGCATGTCGCTCCTGTTGGCGATGCCCATGTATACGGTGAGATTGCTGTTCGCGGGTATGCCATTGTTGAGCTTCAGCCAATAATGGGCATTTGAACTCGTAAAGTTGATGTCGCTGTATACCAGGTTGTCAGTACCTTCCTGTGCGTCGGGGTTGAAGTTGAGCTGCCACCACCCGCTCAACCCTTCGGATGAATTTAATGGAGGTGTTCCGTATTTCCCATTTGAATATATGCTTTTTATGCTGCTTGGCTGAAGCGTTGTGTTGTATATTTGGTAGTTGAGCATAAGCCCTTCGAATGCAGAGCTTGAGCCGCAATTCGTGCTATCGCTTTTGCCGAGTGCGTATGACATGGCATACGAGCCGCCAGGAACCGAACGCGTTCCGGTGCCAGATCCGGCAAAGTTCCCGTTGATATATCCTGAATATGTAGAACCGTTGTACTCCATCACTATGTTGCTCCACTGGTTATCTGGTATGGCACCAAGATTCACGCACGCGAGATTCCAGATTTTCATGTATACATTTCCATTAACCAGGTCCAGCCAAGAGTCATGCCAGCTATCGCTTTGGTTGAGCTCGTCTAGTATTACGCCGTTGGGCGATGATGGATTCACCCATATGGATATGGTAAAGTGCTGCGCCGCGTTGTTCATCCATTCGTATCCGCTTTGCTGCGTTAGGTAAGCCGATTGCGAGCCGTTGAATGCAACTCCTCCTGTGCCGCTCTCCTGCCATGAAGGTATTATAGTCTTGTTTTGATAGAAGAAGAAAATGTTGCTTAGGTTGCCAGGCACATAATTGGCGTATTTCGTCATATTTATTTTTATGAGCTGCTGGAACGGCGCAGGGGTGTTGCTCGACTGGTTGTTGTATATCGTTATTGGCACATAGTACGGATATCTGACAACGTACACTTCGGTTTTGTTTAAGGCTAGCGCAGTATAATTCGCGTTGCCCGGTGTAAAAGCATAAAATGACGTTGTATTGGATATATCTAAGGTATAGGTGCTTATAGAATTGGTTGATGATACATTTATCCCATTTATTGAAAGGTATGCGTCAAGCTGGTTGCCAAAGGAATTTACGGAGTATTTGATGCTGTAGTTGTAAATTGTTCCCGTGTTAAATGTTATAGGATTGCTTGCGCTTTCGTTTATTTTAGGGGTTGCTTTTAGTATGGTGAGGTTTTGGATCGTGTTCGGCACTTCTGCCCCGGGCTCATAAGCAGTTATATTGTATCTGCCTGCAGCCCACGTAGAGCTGCTGTTGGAATTCAATGTGTATGATACGCTGCCCGTACCGGAAGCTATTGCGCTTCCATTCCTGAGGAGTTCGACGGTAGTATTTGAAAACAGGGCGGTTGCTTTTATAATATCATTTGATGATGCATAAACCGTTGTATTATTTTGTATTTTTAATAATGGCGCGCTGTCCTGATTCCAGAAAGTAACAGAAGGCATCACCCCGTTGGGCGGGTAGGCACGGGTGCGAAGCCATGTTAATGATATAGTTGCTTGAGTGCCTTGAGTATTTGCAAAACCTATTGGAACTGCAGATGTTGGAATATCCGCTGTGAGTTCTGAATATGCACCATAGTTTATGTTGAAATATGCAGCTGATGATGATTGCCAGAATATACCCCATATATTTGTGCCTGTGCCTATGGCAGCAGTATTAGAATAAGCGCCACCCGTTGTTGCTGCAGTTATACCGAAGGCATCTCCAGAAGATATAACGCCTGTATTAATATCAAAACATACAGAAGGCACTCCCTCCGCAGAAGATGCGCCTATGTAGCCAGCACAAGCATTTTCAGCAGATGTAGCAATTGGAATATCTCCATACATTTCTAATATGTTGTCAGGACTGGTGTATGAACCTTGGTTGTTTGCATAGCTTGAATAAGGTATGCTAATTCCATTATTTATAGTAACTCCAGAGCATGTCCAGCCAGAAGGACAACTCGTTCCATTAAAGTTCCAATAATTCGTGAACACGCTTGCTCCGTCGTCGTATTCGGCGTAGGTTTGGGACAGCTGTGGCGCTTCGCCAGTTGGACCGTTTGCGGAAAGCACATTGCTTGGCATGAAATCCATATATAGGATGCTTGAGCTGTTCGCTAGTATGCCTGATGGCAGCTTGAGCCACACCACAGTGCTTTTTGAGGAATTTGTTGCATTGCTTTCTATCCATGCGCTTATGGTATTGCCCGTTGCTGCAGGGCCCGTAGAAAATTCGACATTGGACCATCCAGAATTGATATAGCTTGAGTATTTTGTGCTGTTGGCTATAACCATCTGCTGGAACGGCGCCGGCGTATTTGACGACTGTGAATTTTTAAGTATTATTGGCACGTACGGAATGGTAGATGTAGAGGTAGTAGTAGAAGTAGAAGTTGTTGAAGTGGAAGTAGTAGTCGTGGATGTGCTGGTAGAAGTCGTGCTTGTGCTTGTTGATGTGGAATTGGAACTTACAAAAGCAGTGGCAACTATGTTTGGAGTGCTTTCCGCTGCGCTAAGAGTCCCGATTTCGCCCAGTTGCCCGGGTATGCCGTCAGATGTGTACTGAAGCCATAAAGTGCCGGTAAAGTGCGAATTTATTGAATGTGCCCGTACTGGGCACTTGAAGACCAGAGTATTTACCTGGCCTGAGGAAACCGGCAGATTGGCTGTGCTTATATTTGACGGAACAAAGTCTCCGCTCGAGCATCCCAGGCCCGTTATTATTATGTTTTGCTGGTTGACAGTTCCGAACTTTACGGCGACATAGCCGCTAGTATTCATTATAGGGGATTCGCATAGGTATCCTGAATTCGGAAGGCACGTAGTCGGTATGCTGGGCCTGAATAGGCCGACAGCGTACATTGCGCCCAGCACTATGGCAATGAGAAGTATAGCCCAGCCATACGTAAGTATGAATTCGACAGCACTCTGCTGCCTTAATGGCTTCCCTGCAGAACCTGCAGATGCTTTGACTGTTTTGCTCCTCATTCGACCAAGTGTTTCATTTCTGCAATTTTTTGATTTCGGATTTTACCCTGTTGAGTTCCTTGCTGAAATTTTCGAACTTTTGCGCATAATCTTCGTCAATCATTGCAGCATATACTCTCGCCAGCTTGTTTATCTGGTCATTGAACTTTGGTGCATTTTCGGTCAGGACATTTGGAATATGATTCAGAAGGCTCTTGCGCAGCGAAAGATCCTCTTCGGCCCTGGCCATTATCGGAATTCCAAACATCTCTTCTATTTCCTTGTCGCTAAGTGCATACGGCTTTTCAAACCCCATGTTCAACATTATATTGCATTTTGCTCCTGACGATTCGACAAAGTCTTTGGCCATTATGCCGGCGGCACACGACTGCTCATCCGGATTTATGATTATCAATCCCGTGTCGAAATGCTTCTTTAGCAGCGACTTTTCGGCCGATTGCGTATCTACTATGACAAAATCGTAGTTGCCGTTTTTGATTTCGGATTCCAGCTGCAAGGCGCGCTCTGTCGCCATTGTATCGGAGAATTCGGATACGTGTGCCGGGACATATTGAAGCCCTGTTGGTTTGTAAACCTGGACGCGGGATTCGTCGTCAAGCTTTCCGAGGTGATAGCTCACGCCGGGATTTACTGTGTCCATTTCATAGAGCAATGTCCTGTATCCTGCAATGCTTAGGGCTACTGCAAGATTGACCGCTACCGTGGTCTTTCCGACTCCCCCCTTTATGGAAGCCACAATTATGCTGTATGTTTTTGTCATTTTGAAGCACCTCCGCGCTTCCCTGAACGCTCCTTTTTGGTAATTTCTACAAGCTCCTTTGCCACTTTCGGATTATATTTGGGCTTGTTTTTATATTTATATGCAGCGTACGTGGCGATTGCTATAAGTATTATGGCCGTGGCAGCATAGGCAGCATATACGTATATGTTTTTTCCGATCACTGGGATCGGCGGCACCGTGGTTAGGACAGTAGTTGATGGGACGAGCTTTTCGACGAGCAAGGGCAGCGTGTAGTTGTAGTTTATTCCCGCAGCAGAAGCATACATGTACAGCAGGTATGTTCCTGGGACCGGGCCAGAAGCCACCTTAAAAGAGTGGAAAACCTGCTGGTTCGGCACCATCACTTGGCTGTATGAGGCGTTTATGGCCTTTAGCCCTGTGGAGCTCACTAGATAAAGCGAAACCGTGCTCGGCAATACCCCAGTATATATTGCAGAGACGTTGATTAACCCGTAGGAATTGGTAAAGAGCGTAGGGAGTGAAAGGCTTGTTATCTTGAAAAGCTTTAGGAAGGATATGGAAGAAGGAGAATATAGTATGTTCTGTATGTCGCTGAGAAGCGACTGGCTTTCTGGATTGCTTATTGAGTAATACATTATTACCTGCTTTGATGCAGGTATGCTGCTGATGTTCCATATTATGTAATAGGAATTGTTGACTACTTCGATCCTGTTCGGCAACCCGTAGGCGTTTATGTCGTTTGCCGAGTAAACCTCTGCTTCCGGTATTATGGTGAGCATTGTTGTGTTTTTCAGGCTCGTATTTGCGGCACCTGAAACCGTGACCGTGCCTAGAGCTGAAGCCGTGTCATTTTGTAGAGCTACGTTATAGCTTATCGATGCCGTTGAATTTGTCTTATTGTAAACGGTGAACGATACGTATTCCGTCTGCAGGGACGATGTGCCGTTAGCCAAAGTGGCGTTTATCGTTATCGGTACTATGTAGCTGCCCGGCTTGTTTGATTTTCCATTGGCGTATACCTGCACCAGTTCGGTCTGGTTCGCTTTGAGCGATAGGGAAGTAGCCGAAACGCCCATCAGGTTGGAATATGAGCTGTTTATGCTTAGCGCGACGGTCTCTGGCTGTGCTATTATGTCTTTAAGCCCTAGCGACGATACGGCAGAAGTGCCGTAAGGTATTGAAGAGTATATGGGCACCGTGGTTATCTCCACGTAAGGAGGTTTTACTATTGGCGTGGTAGTTCTGTTAGATGGTATTTTCGAGCTAGAAGGAGGAGATGGAACGGTGTAGTTCGCCTTTACTACATTCGACAGGAAAGTCCTCCCATATTCGCTGAAGCCTGCATATGCGTATATTTTGTAGGGACCGGGCGTGTTGGTTACATTGCTTAGTGACAGTATTATGGGAAATGTCTGGTTTGGGGCTATTGTGCTCAGCACATAGCTTCTGTTGAACGAGGCAGTGCCATTAATTTTTATATAAAGCGTGATTATGTTGGAAGACAAGGAGCCGTTGTTATGCAGGCGCAGGGAAACCGGAAGCTGCGAGCCATAGCTTACGTTGCCTACCACCATATTGCTGGCTATGACGTCTGGAGGATTGAGAAGTGTTAGCGGTATCGTAGTTGAATTTTTATAAGAGGATGTCTCTTCAAGAGTTATGTTTGCGGTGTAGTTGCCCTGCTTGAGGCCGTTGAAAGAAGCGGGAAAATCA
Organism: Microcaldota archaeon; assembly: GCA_027339055.1. Lineage (GTDB taxonomy): Archaea > Micrarchaeota > Micrarchaeia > Micrarchaeales > Micrarchaeaceae > Micrarchaeum_A. The sequence continues at coordinate 5,790 of DAHWRK010000004.1, forward strand.
TACAGAGTCTGCGAATCGGTAAAATTGTAGAACTCCGAGCTGAAGTTCAGTGCTCTGGTGCCGTTAGGGTAGAAAACTGCCATGATGCCCGGCATGCCAGATATCGAGCAGTTTGCGAGATCCTGAGAGGCAAAGCCCACCGAAATATTTGATAGCAGAGGGTATACAATAGAATGCGTATTGTAGAGTGCGAACTGGCACACGGCATTTATCGAGGCGTTGACCCTGACTGTGTTCGCATTTGAATATGATGAATAGGATGCAAAGACCATAAACGAGAGCAGGGCAACAAAAACTATCGCCTTGTATTTTGTGGTATCCATGGTATCTCCAGACTTGGCTGCAATAGTCTAATAAGTATATATGCACGATATATTTATTAGTATTTTTATCCTCTTTATTCTGGCACCACAATACAGATAAGGACTGCCGGACATTTTTGGAGAATATGCAATGGATATTGGGGCAAGCATTAAGAAAGTTTATAACAAAAAGGCTTTATTGGCTTGATTTTCAGTAGCTAGTTTGGTCTGTTTATGGATTCAGAGCAGGAAGCACAGGCAGAAATTGCTGAGAAGCAAGGAGTCGGAACAGCACACATTGACGTGCAAGAGAGCGCCGGCACTTCTGTAAAAAGCGACGCCGATGCAGGCACTGCCAAGGACAGGAAGGCCAAGTTCTCCATAAGCAAATACGGCTATGCTGCAATAGCGCTTTTCATAGTCATAATAATACTTGACGTATACCTAAGGACTGGGATGCTTAAGTATGCTGGATTCTTCGAGCCAGATGGCTTTTACCATTTTTCAGTTATAAGGGCAGCAGTAACGCACGATTTTGCCATACCTGAGACGTTGGTTCTTTCAGGATTTCCCACGCATTTCCCGATCACGGAGCCGCTGGGACTCTATTTCGTCACCATGTTTCCGTATGCAATACTGAGATATTTCGGCGCAAGCTATTACACGGTAATGAGGCTTGTGCCAATACTCTTCGGTGTCCTGGACGCAATAGGCGCATATTATATTGTAAGGTATTTTGCCAAAAGCAGGGTTCTTGCATTCCTGGCAATGTTTTTTGTGGCAATATCAAGCGGCGACATAGCTAGGACAGCTGCGCTCGTATACAGGGGAGACGGCTTCATAACCTCTTTCATGATATTGTCGCTGATATTTTTCATAGCAGTTTTCAGGCAAAAAGAACTGAAGAAAAAGATCTTATTTGCCCTGGTTGCGGCTTTCGTGCTTGGAGTAGGGACTGCAGTTTGGAACGGCGCTCCGTTTACGATAATAGTCTATATGCTTGCAATCATTTTCATAACCGTGCTTGGGTATATTACGGCAGATCTTCAGCTGCTTAAGGATTCGCTTTTGGTGACCTTCGCGCTGCTGCTGACATATGCAATGCAGCACATGTGGATGGCGCTTACAATAGTAAGAGGAACGCAGGCACTCTCAAGCCTGCACTTCTTCGTATTCTATGGCCCAGTAGTTATGGGCACGCTTCTTGCCTATTACCTTATACGAGAAAGAAACAGGTTCCCTTCATTTACTATGAATATAGCAGCAAGGGCAAAATTTATTGTTGCGGTAATAGTAGTAGCTTTGATTGTAATCCTTGTATTCTTCGGAGGATTTCTTTCACAGGTGGCGAGCGGCGGCGGGCTTGTAATAGCAAGCAGCCACTTGGATACCACAATACAGGAGCTGCAGCCTCCGACGTTTGCATTTCTTTGGGCGAGCTTTGCGTACCAGCTCTTTCTTGCCCCGGTTGGCATAATCCTTTACCTGCTCTTTGCAAACAGGATATACCCAGGGCAGAAGTACACGATGCTGCACAGGCTCAAGCTCTCGCCTGAATTCTTGGTAATGCTTGCTTATTTCGTGGCTACCTTTTACCTGCAAATCAATGCAGTAAGGTTCAATTCAATAGTGGCGGTGCCGATAGCGATATTTGCGGCTTATGGGCTTTACGCCATAGGCAGGCTTTTGGGATTCGACAAAAATGTCTTGAAGAACGCCAAGAAAGGGATTCAGACTTATGGCAGGCTCGTGTTCGCTGCTGTAGCAATATTCATACTCGTATACATGCTTTATTTGACAAATCTCGAGTCTTTCACTTCGGTACAGGCTGACGGGATAAACGCCAATTTCCTTTCTGCGCTTACGTGGGTGAAGAATAATACCCCGAGCAACGCAACATTCCTGGCAGTTTGGCCGGATGGCTCTGTAATAGAAGGCTGGGCAAACAGGACCAGCGCCATGGACAGTGTTGGCGGCCAAAACTCCAAACTGATAGCCGGATTCGCAAGATTTATACTCAACACCAGCCCTGACACGCATTACTTATTAAACGAGACACACAGGCCCGAATACCTTCTGGCAAGATATTATTGGCTGCAGGAACTCGGAGGCATAGCAATAGAGGGCAATTTGAGCAATACAATAGCAGCAACCTACGGCTATGATGCGTTCAGCAGCGTTAACGAAACGAGCAACAGCACTTTCGAAAGGCTTTTCTTCGTGGCACAGGGAGACAGCAACATGGTGAGTGTCATGCTCCTCAATCTTTCCAACCCGAATGATATTGAAACGGCATTGGGAAGCAATGGCAGATACACCGTCTTAAAGCACACCATTTTATACAATTCGGTTAATGGAACTTACATAGAGCACAACATGACCGGATCTACTGTGAATTATACGTTCTTTATGGAATATTCGGGGCATAATATAACTAGCGCGGCGCTAGTCGGCCAAAACTTTACTGGGAGCAACATGTTCAAGTTCCTTTACGGGTGCTCGAAGACAAGCTGCAATTACGGCAGCGGCGCGGGAGTAAGCATGAAACTCATTTACCAGAATTCGGACAGCAGGATATTCAAGATAAGCTATGCCAATTCCACTACTTAGAGGGCTTTTCAAGAATTGCTTTTATGAAGCCTTTTTCTGTAGATACTTTTGCTGGAGCAAGACCTGGAATATTGGAATATGAATTGGCCTCTTTTACGCTGAGCGAATGGCTTCCGGAAATTCCCAGCCCCTTTTCGGGCTTGAGGAATTCATATATGGCAATTTTGCCGCCTGCGGCAACGTATTTGGCTATGTATCCCAGAGCCTCGCACTTTACCGCCCAGTGGTGGAATGACAAGGTCGTTATCGCAAGGTCAAATTTATGATCGAATGGTATTTCAGTATTTTTGCCTATTGCGAATTCCAGATTTTTTATGCCAGCCCGCTTGGCGAGCGAGCCTGCCTGTTTTATCATGTCCTTTGATGGGTCTATCCCGTATATTTTGGCTTTGGGGAACATCTGGGCAATTTTCACATCGAGAATGCCCGGGCCGCAGCCTATGTCTAGCACAGACGAGAACTCGTAATTCGCAATGTCGGAAAGTATGAACGAGTAGAATGATTTCATGCTTGGAAAAGTTTTCGAGAATACTTTGTAAAGCCTTGAGGTGAAGAAACCGAAGTTCTCGTCTTTTGGCTTTTTTCCTTGCATTATCATTGCGCCTTCAAAAACCATCTGCTGCCCTCCTGCGTGTCTTCGACAATTACCCCGAACTTTTCTTCAAGCTCCTTGCGCAATTCGTCTGCCTTGGCGAAGTCCTTGGATGCGCGTGCCTGATCGCGAGCCTTAAGGAGCTCTTCAGCCCCGGAAGGAAGGCTCTTTTCCTTTGCATAATTGTCTATGCTTATGCCAAGAACCGAATCAAAATCCAGGAGTACGTTCAGAACAAGCGATGATGCATCTATCCCTATGCCACCAGTTTCGACGAGGTTGGCAGCCTTTGACACAAGCTCGTGCATTGCCGCAAGGGCTTCGGGGGTGTTGAAGTCGTTGCATATTGCGCTGAAGAATTTGACGCGTATATTCTCGGCAAACTTTATAGTTTCCTTGTCCAGCCTGTCGAATCTGGATGATACCTTTGCCAGCTTCTGGGCTACGGCATATATTGAATTTATCGTATTTTGGGCGTTTTGCAGCGCATCGAAGGTAAAGTTCTGCTGGCTCCTATAATGCGAGCTAAGGAGGAAATACCTGTAGGCCAGCGGCGAGAAGCCCTTGTGGACTATATCATCCATGGTGTATATGTTTCCCAGCGATTTCGCCATCTTTTCTCCGTCTACGGTCAGGAAATTTACGTGAAACCAGTAGTTGACGAACGTCGCGCCAGTAGCGGATTCGGATTGGGCTATCTCGTTGGTGTGATGTATTGGTATGTGGTCTATACCTCCGCAATGTATGTCGAAAGTATTGCCAAGGTATTTCATGCTCATCGCGCTGCATTCTATGTGCCACCCCGGAAAGCCCCTCCCGAACTTCGAATCCCATACCATCTCCTTTAAGCTTTCTGGGGCGAAGCGCCATACTGCAAAATCCGTTATGTTCTTAAGCCCTTCAGGCCTGTCGACCCTGGCGCCTGCCTGCTGGCTCTTGTTCAGCTCTTCGAATGTCCTTCCCGAAAGCTTTCCATAGTCTTTCACCTTGGATGTATCCATGTATACTCCGCTGCTGGAATCGTTTATTGTGTAGAGATATCCTCCCTTGTCCAATGTGCCTATAAGCGAAAGCATTTCGTTGACGTGGTCGGAAGCCTTTGCCATGGTTGTCGGCGCCATTATGTTGAGCAGCGATAGGTCTTTTATGAAGGCCTTTGTGTAGAAGTCAGCGATTTCCGACATGCTCTTGTGCTCCTTCGAGGCTTCTTTTCTTATCTTGTCTTCCCCGGTATCGGCGTCGCTGGCCAGATGCCCGACATCAGTTAGGTTCATCACGTGGTTTACTTCGTAGCCTTCGTGTGCCAGCGTTCTCCTAAGCATGTCCTCAAACACATAGGCGCGCATGTTGCCTATGTGAGCATAGAAATAAACCGTAGGCCCGCATGCATACATCAACACCTTTGGAGGATTCAAAGGCTTGAAGTCTTCTATCCTGCGGGACATGGTATTGTACATCTTTATTGAAGGCAAAACAGCACCGATTTTATTTATTAGGTCAACGCTAAATTACTTCCTGATTGTCTTCATCCATGTTTGAATACGCCTTGGTTATGTATGCATGCTCCTCCTTGAGCTTGGGCATGCCGCCTATGGCCCTGAGCTTTCCCGCATCGATGCCCTTTAAGCATATTACAACCCTGTTTCCAGATATCGGAGGCATTGAAAGAGTGTATACTTCGAACATCCTGGAAAGTGATTTGGTGAGCTTCTTCGAATTCGCTATCCCAAGCGAGGTAAGCGTATAGTTTATTGCGAGAACCCCGTTTCCCGTGAGAGATGAGCTCGCGGCATTTATCATCCTGTCGGAGAAAAATTCCTCTGGCATGTTGTCGTCGACATATGCATCGAGTATCACAATATTGTACGTATCGCCGTGGGACTCCATGTACTCTATCCCATCGCCCAGTATTATGTTTGACTTTAGGTTCTTTCCTACGAATATCTTGTACATCGACGCTATGGCCTCGTCAATTTCTATTACATCTATGATCGCGTTAGGGTATATGGATTCTATCTGGTACGGTATCGTGCCCCCACCCAGGCCTATTATCAGGATTTTGGGATTTTCGAAAAGAGACGGGAGGGGCAGGAAGTAGTCCCAATAGCTTCCAGTGAGGATGCGCCCCTCGACTATGCGCGAAAAGACCGTGCTGTTGTATATCATCTCCTTGTACGGGCCCTTCTTTATTATTCTTATCCTTGCCCCGTGGCTGTACTTTTCGGCCAGGACTTTTCCGAAAGCAGATTCGTAGAAGGATTTCAGCAGGTTTGTGATTTAATCACCCGCACCGCACGTTGGATGCGCGAGAGACTTGGAATGGCAGTAAGATAAATTTATAAGGTAAACTTATTAATATTCTTGCCGAAATAAGTGTTATGCCCGTTGTAGCTCAATGGCAGAGCGGCCGGCTGTAGTTTGATTCTTCGTCAAGAAGATACCGGCAGGTTGAGCGTTCGACTCGCTCCAACGGGAAATAAGGTGTAATTATGCAAGGAAAAAGCGCAACAGAAAAATTCATGTCCACCTCGGCAGGGCAGCAGAAGCACACGCTTCCGTTCATTTTCATGCTGATAGGAGGCATACTCATACTTTTGGGGGGAATTTACGAGCTGAGTGCCGTTAGTTCGGTTTCGGCCAATTCGATAATAGCGAATCTCACTGCCTCGAACCCGGCTCTTGCGCACAACGCGACAGAGATAAAGCTCATAAATAATTATGTGAGCAGCGGGGCGCTGTACGATGCCATATATGCCGTGGTGGCAGTGGGAATAATATGCGGAATCGTAGTCATGCTTAGCGGAATCATGTCATACAACCCCAAGGGGAACAGGCTCAAGATATTCTCGATAGTTGCAATAATATTCTCGCTTATAAGCATACTGGGAGATGGAGGATTCTTGGTAGGAATGATATTGGGAATAATAGGAGGCATACTTGGACTCATGAAAAAGTAGCAAGACAAGAAGTTATTTATAGCTGATAATGCAGAAATATTCTGCAGAGCCTCGGTGGTGTAGTGGTTAGCATACGACCCTGTCACGGTTGCGACTCGGGTTCGAATCCCGGCCGAGGCGTATTCATTAGCAATGCACAAAATCGTTCATTACTAATGAGAAGATTTAAATATTATGATTACAATAACCAAATATGATACTCAAGGAAACCCTAAAGGCAGTTGTACTATCGCAGAAGAAAAGTTTTGATGAGTTGGAATTAGGAGTAGATCGCGATATAGTTAATAGAATAAGCATGGAACTGCAACATGCGCTGATTATTTCCGGAATAAGAAGATGCGGAAAAAGCACATTAATGCATCAACTTTCGAAGAGGATTAAGAATTTCAATTACTTAAACTTTGAAGATACAAGACTTGCAGGTTTTGAATTATCTGATTTCGAAAAACTTGACGAAATATATAAGGAAGAATTCGGCGAATGTAATTTTTATCTTTTCGATGAGATACAAAATATATCCGGTTGGGAAATATTTGTAAGGTCCAGGCTTGATAAAAAGAAGAAATTTATAATAACCGGTTCGAATGCATCCCTCTTGAGTAAAGAATTAGGTACAAGGTTGACAGGAAGGCACATAAACATAGAATTATTCCCTTTTTCTTTCAAGGAAGCGGCAGCATTCAAGAAATGGAAGGAGGGAGCAAGCGAGTTTGAAGAGTATTTGAAGGAAGGCGGGTTTCCGGAATATCTTAAGTACAAAAACCAGGAAATATTGCGTGAGCTATTCACAGATGTAATCCAAAGGGACATAGTTGCAAGATATAAAATAAGAGAATCTAAAGCGTTAAACGAGATGGCGCTCTATTTATTAACAAATGTCGGGAAAGAATTCTCATTCAATACATTGAAAAGCACATTCGCGCTTGGCTCGGTAAACACGGTGTCGGCATTTGTATCTTATCTTGAGGATAGCTACCTGATTTTTACTGTGCCAAAATTTGATTATTCGTTAAAAAAGCAGATGATAAATCCTAAAAAAATCTATGCCATAGACAATGGGCTGTGCGTGGCAAACTCCGTGTCTTTTTCCGAAGATAAAGGCAGAATGCTGGAAAATCTGGCATATCTTGTTTTAAGAAGGACCAATAAACAGATATTTTATTTCAAATCAGGAAATAATCACGAATGTGACTTCTTGTTAAAGGATGGGGCTAAAATAAAGGCGGCAATACAAGTCTGTTATGAACTAAACGAAGACAATAAGGGAAGAGAATTAGGCGGGTTGGCGGAAGCATTGGATCAATTTGGCTTGAAAGAAGGCATAATACTCACATTTAACCAAGAAGACGAATTGACGCAAAACGGGAAGAAAATAATAGTGCTGCCGTTATGGAAGTGGGACTATCGCCTGGCGTCGATTGAACGGTTGCACTCCTAGCTAGCTAAATTCTGGCAGTTTTCAGTGCTAATTTTTTATGCGCTGCGTTGTCATTAACGGATATTCTGAAAAAGGGAATTTAGCCTGTTGCGAATTCTGCGGGCAATTCGTCCACGACTTAAAAGTCTTGGTATACTTGCCCATTCAAAACAATATAGTGGATAGGTCAATTGCAGTGCAAAAAATCCGCTGTAAATTTTCATGCGCGCAGCAATTCCCCATTCGCTTTTATGACTTCGGCTTTAGGATTGTGCAGGAGCTCCTTTAGCCTTTTTTTAATCTTTCTTGAGTTCTGCTTTACCCATTGCTCATCGTTCGAGAAGTTGTTTATAAACCAGTATTCGTCTACGAATTTTTCCGGGTCCGAACCATGCTCGATTAGCTTTCTGTGCGACCTGTTCGATATCAAAACCAGATAAAAATCGTAAGTATTTATGAACTCGCTAAGCTTTTTCAGGTATCCGGTATCGTTCACCGTGCTGTGGGGCTCGAGTATAACCTGGCGCCCGTTCAGGAATATTGACGTAATGAAATCTGGATAGTATGCCCTGCCGTTGCTCAATGGATAGCGCGTGTATTCGTAGTATGCTGGTATGCCAAGGTCTAGAAGCGCAATCTTTACCGCGTCTTCCCTTGGATTCTTAAGTTCCAAGGACTGGTTTAGGTATTTTTGTTTCCTATGTGGACAGGAACAGGAGCAGGCATTGGATTGTAAACAAAGATTTCCGAATCCCTTTGTTTCTGGCTCAGCATATTTTCTATCCCTGCGAAAATATTTATGCGTTTTCGCTATTCAGTTAGGGCGCTCAAAAGAGGGGCAGAGGCTCAGCTATAAATAGCTTAAATTGCAATACCACATGTAAATGTACTAATTATCGGTGATAATATGCCAAAGAAAGAGGAGGTGCTGGAGCTGATAAAGCAGGCAAATATGCAGATGGACATGCTTATAAGCGATACTAGCGTGCCTAAGAATGTAAGGAGCGCCGTAAGCGAAGCCAAGTCAAAGCTTAACGAGGAAGGAGAATTCACAGTAAGGGCGTCTTCAGCCATATACAGCCTTGATTCCGTGAGCAACGACATAAACCTGCCGCCGCAGGCAAGGACTGTGATATGGGGAGTGCTAAGCATACTTGAATCGATAAAGGATTGAAAGCAATAACATGGAGAGCGAAAAGGAGGTTATCGCGAGGGGTTCGCTCAAGCAGCTTGCCTCGGCCCTGTCCAAGGCCGGTATGCTTATAGGGGGAGACATAAAGGAGGAGATGCTGAAGGACATTGACCCTTCGGCATTGGCATACGAGCTTATAGAGGGCAGGAATTCCGAGGAAACGCTGCACATAGTAAATAGCGAGGAGCTCCAGAAGGCGATAGACAAGATAATGGAGCAGAAGCAGCCGATAAAGATAGAGGTAAGCAGGTCCGCGGACTTCAAGCCGCTTGCTGCCGAGATAGACGCGCAGTACAAGATAAGAGGCAGAGAAGTAGAGCACACAAACGGCAGCATAAACGATTTTGTCATGTATTTCAGGGACAGGCTTGCAAGGATGCGCCAGATAATATCACAGCACAGCAGCTACGGCCAGTTCCTGCAGAGCCTGGAGCACATAAACGATTATGCTTCCGGAAGAGAGGTCTACATATTCGGGATAGTAAACAGGAAGATAATAACAAAGAACAACAACCTAATGCTAGAGCTGGAAGACGAAGAGGGATATGCAAAAGTAATGTTCATGAACGGGAGCTCCAAGGAAGCGCAGGAGCTCTATGTCAACGCGAACTCTATAACCAACGACGAAGTCATTGCGATAAGGGGCAAGATATCAGGGCCGTTCGTCATAGCCAACATGATAGTGTGGCCCGACGTTCCGATAAGGCAGCAGAAGAAGGTAGAGGAAAACATAAACATAGCTTTTCTCTCCGACATACACGTGGGCAGCAAGCTTTTCATGGAGAAAAACTTCTCCAAGATGATAAGGTGGCTCAACGGAGATGCTGACCACACCCAGATGGATATGGTAGGAGGCATAAAATACATAGTGATAAGCGGGGACGACGCCGATGGAATAGGCGTTTATCCGAACCAGGACAGGGACCTTGCAGTCTCTGACATGTACACACAGTACAAGATGCTGTTCGATTTTGTCGACGCGATACCTGATTACATACACGTTTTCATAATGCCTGGGAACCACGATGCGGTGCAGAGAGCAGAGCCACAGCCTCCGCTGCCGCAGGAGCTCATAGGGGATTTCAAGAAGGACAACGTGCACATAGTCTCAAATCCCTCGTACATGACCCTGCACGGGCTAGAGGTATTGGGCTACCATGGAACTTCATTGGATTCCATAATAAGCGCGATACCTAACAACAGCTATTCGGTGCCGGAGAAGGCAATGGTAGAGCTGCTCAAGCGCAGGCACCTTTCGCCGATATACGGGGGCAACATAATAGTCCCGTCGAAGACAGACAACCTTGTAATGGATACAATACCTGACATATTGCACATGGGCCACATACACAAGAACGGGACCACGAAATATCACGGAGTTACAGTAATAAACAGCGGCACGTGGCAGGGAAGGACGGATTTCCAGGTGAGGCAGGGGCACATACCGACCCCGTGCATAATGCCGGTGTTCAAGTCGAAGGATTACAGCGTGACATCTATAGACTTCAACAGGTAGTCGAATGGACATACATGAATATTTTTCGGAGCTCAGCAAAAATTTCGAGAAGGCATTCGGCGTAGCTACCGAAGCCAAAAAAAGGGGCTACGATCCCGAGCCGTTCGTGGAAATACTTCCCGCGCCGGACCTTGCCACCAGGGTAGAGGGAATAATAGGAATAAAAGGATTGGCAGATCTCATAAAAAAGAACTCTGAGGGAAAATCCAGGCAGGAGCTCGCATTCGCCATGGTAAAGGAAGTATGCACAAACGAAAGATTCAACGACGACATAGACAAAAGGCTCTCGCTTGCGACAAAGGTAGGGCTTGCGGTCCTTACAGAGGGCATACTGGTTGCGCCTACGGAAGGGCTCCAGGGAATAGAGCTTCACAGGAATCAGGATGGAACCGATTACGCGGCCATAATATACGCAGGGCCGATAAGAGGCGCTGGGGGCACCGCGGCTGCGCTCTCGGTGGCTCTAGCAGATTATGGAAGGAAGATACTCGGAATAGGGGCTTACAAGGCAACGAAGGCCGAGATGGACAGATATGTGGAGGAGATCCAAATTTACAATTCGAGAGTGGCAAGGCTACAATACCTGCCGCCGGAACAGGACATAAGGACAATATTCGAAAACTGCCCGGTCTGCCTTGACGGCCTTGCCTCGGAACAGATAGAAATAGGCATACACAGGAACGTAAACAGGCTTGACGCTGCCGGGAAGCCGCAGATGATATCAAACAAGATAAGGAGCGGCATATGCCTTGTTTCATGCGAGGGAATAGCGCAGAAGGCAAAAAGCGTGCTCAAGTACACGAAGGGAGCCGGACTCGACTGGTCCTGGCTCAACCAGATAATAAAGGTAGAAAAATCCCAGCAGACAGAGCAGAAGGAGACCAAAAAGGACGTTGTATTCCTGCAGGAGCTTGTGGCCGGAAGGCCGATATTTGCATATCCGGAACATCCAGGAGCCTTCAGGCTCAGATACGGGAGGAGCAGATTCACCGGCATAGCTTCGAAGGGTTTCAACCCCGCAACCATGTACCTTATGGATGAATTTATAGCCACCGGAACACAGCTCAAAGTGGAAAAGCCGGGAAAAGGCTGCGTGGCAGTGCCTGTTGATACCATAGAAGGGCCGTTCGTCAAGCTCGATACTGGCGAGGCCTTCAGGATAAAGGATGCGGACGAGGCAAGAAGGCTTGAACCCCATATAAAAAAGATTTTGTCGGTTGGAGACATACTTGTCACATACGGGGATTTCAAGAAAACGAATACGCCGTTGAGCCCGACGAGCTATGTGGAGGAGTACTGGGCGCTTCAGCTCAAAAAGGCAGGATGTAATGAGATTCCGGAAGTATCGAATTTTGCCGAAGCGTTAGAAATCTCAAAAAAATACGGCGTGCCGATGCACCCGAAATTCATATACGATTATTCGGACATAAGCACCGAGGACATGCTCTTTCTGGTTGAAACTTTCAAGGAGGCCGACTTCGGAAGCGCAAAAACGCTGGATGAAATCCATTCAGTTACAATAAGCGGCGACAGGCTGGCAAAGGCCCGCGAGCTTTTGGAGAGGGCCTGCATACCCCACATTGACAGGAACGAAAGCATAGATGTGGAGGGCGAAACAGCAAAGTCGCTCATTGCCAGCTTTGGGCTCGCGAGGAATGGAAATATGGCCCAAAATGAGGAATTGCCCGAAGATGCGCTGCGGGCGCAGAGCTCGCTTGAGATGCTCAACAAGCTTGCCAGGTTCAAGATAATGAAGCGCTCCACGAAAATCGGCGGAAGGATGGGAAGGCCGGAGAAGGCAAGGGAGAGGCTGATGAAGCCTGCGCCGCACATATTGTTCCCGATAGGCGAATATGGGGGCAAGGAGAGGAGCATAACCAAGGCATACGTGCTGCAGGGCAAGAAGTTCAATTCGCAGAGCATAAACGTCGAGCTTGCAAGGCACCTCTGCACCAAGGGAGGCGAGTACATAAACTCTTTCTACTGCGAGGAGCACAAGTGCAGGGCAGAGATAATGCGCAAATGCAAGCTTTGCGGGAACTTCAGCACTGGCTTGAAATGCGAGAAATGCGGAGGCCGCATGGAAGGAGGCGAAATGAAGCAGATAAACATAGTGTCAGAGGTCAACAGGGCCATGAAAAACATTGGCATGACTTCGCTCCCTAAGCTCATGAAAGGAGTTAAGGGGCTTTCTAATGCCGACAAGCTTGCGGAGCCGTTGGAGAAGGGATTGCTCCGCAGCGTGCACAATATATTCATATTCAAAGATGGAACATCGAGATTCGACGCGACGGATGTGCCGATAACGCATTTCTATCCTGACGAGATATCAGTAGACGTAGGCACTTTGAAGAAGCTGGGCTATGACAAAGACTATGAGGGGAATCCGCTTGAGCGCGGGGACCAGCTTGTAGAGCTCATGCACCAGGACGTAATATTGAACAGGAGGGGCGCAGATTATTTCATCAACGTAACGCAGTTTACGGACGAAATGCTGGTAAGGTTTTACGGTCTGGAAAAATTTTACAACGTATCGGAGCAGAAGGGCCTTATAGGGCATTACGTGATAACGCTTTCTCCGCACACTTCCGCAGGGGTGCTGGGCAGGATTATAGGGTTCACTGATGCCAGCGTAGGATTTGCGCATCCGTACCTTATTTCAGCAAGGAGGAGAAACTGCGACGGGGACGAAGACACCACTATGATGCTGCTTGATGCGCTGGTGAATTTTTCAAAGCATTACATGCCCACTACAGTGGGGGGCACCATGGATGCTCCGCTGATACTCACCGTAAACGTAAAGCCGGAGGAGGTTGACGACGAGGTCCACGCCATGGAAGTGGTGGAAAGCTACGGCATAGATTTTTATGACAAGACATATTCATATCCTGCGCCAGGAGAAGTTAAGGTAGAGATAGTTGGAGACAGGCTTCAGAAGGATTCCATTTATTCGGGGATAAAGTTTACTCACCTTTCCGGAATAAATGCAGTGGCACAGGCCCCTAAAAGAAGTTCATACACTACGCTCAAGACAATGAACGACAAAATAGAGATGCAGTTCAGCCTGATGGACAAGCTGTACAGCATAGACAAGAGGGACACCGCCAGGAGGCTCATACTAAGCCATTTCATACCTGACTTAATGGGCAACCTGCATTCATACTCCAGGCAGGGATTCCGCTGCGTGCAGTGCAATGCCAAATATAGGCGCATACCGATAAAAGGAGTATGCACCAGATGCGGCGGCAAGCTTTTGCTCACGATATCGAAGGGAGGAATAGAGAAGTATCTGTACACTGCAATAAACCTTGCCGACAGGTATGAGCTTGAGCCTTACATAAAGCAGAGGATACTTCTTCTCAAGGAAGAAATAGAGGCGGTATTCGGGCAGGTAGGAACCGTGCCGATAAAAGACGACAAGCAGTTCAACCTGCTTAAATTCATGTAGCCTATTTGCGAGCCATCAGCTTGGAGATGCGCCTTGCCGGCATTGTGTTTATGACCTTTTCCTTTGTGAGCCAGCCCCTCCTTGCCATCCCGACCCCATAGCGCAGATTGTCGAAATGCGATACACTGTGGGCATCGGAATCTATCGAAAACAGCACATTGTAGTCGCGTATGGCGAATATCGATGCGTCGTTGAGGTCTAGCCTGCTCGGATACGAGTCTATCTCCATCACAACGCCTTTCTCTTCCGCCTTTTCTGCGATTTTTCTGAGATCTATAGCGTACGGCTCCCTTTCGTTGATTATCCTGCCTGTAGGGTGCGCAAGTATGTTCACATATCCGGAATCAATCGCTTTTATGACCCTGGATGTCATCTCGTTGATGCTCATGTTGAAGCCTGAGTGCACAGCGGCAACCACGCAGTCCATGCTCTTGAGCGCTGCTGCGGAAAGATCCAAAGACCCGTCCTTCAATATGTCAACTTCCGCTCCTTTGAGCAGCGTGAGCTTTCCATCAAGCTTTTCGTTCAAGGCATCGACCCTTTTGAAGAATTCCGCAAACTTCTTCTCGTCCATTCCCCTGGCAACTTTAAGGCTTTTCGTATGGTTGGTTATCGCCAGATACTCGAGCCCGTGCGCCATGGCGGCGCTTGCCATTTCTTCCAGAGTGTTTGTCCCGTCCGTTTCCTTTGTGTGGGAATGCATGTCTCCTTTTAGGTCTTGCAATTTTACCAGCTTAGGCAGCTTATGCTTTTTTGCCAGGGCTATTTCGCCGCGGTTTTCCCTCATTTCAGGCTCTATCCAATCCATCCCAAGCCTTGAATAGATGTCAGTTTCGTCTATCGCCGAGACCACCTTGTCGTTTTTGTCGAATAGCCCGTATTCGTTAAGCTTGTAGCCCTTTGATATTGCTATCTTCCTTACTTCTACGTTGTGCTCCTTGCTGCCGGTAAAGTACTGCATTGCCGCTCCGAAGCTTTCTGGAGCTATCACCCTCAGGTCGCAAGTCGTGCCAATGTCAAGCCATACGGTGGTTTTCGTCGGGTCCTTGACCTCTATGTTTGATACGCCTTTCATTTTCGCAAACAGGCCCATTACATCTTCGGGGCGCTGCGATATTGCAAGTATGTCTATGTCGCCTATTGTTTCCTTCATGCGCCTCGTTGAGCCGCATATTATGGCTTTCTCCACCTTATTCGAAGCCAGAAGTTCTGAAACTATGGATTCAGCTGCAGGCAGCGCGTAGCCAAGCAGCATTCTCCCCTTTGAGCCTTCGAGCATCTCTATGCCCTTTTCAAGCAGCTGCTCGCTCCTCTCGCCAAAACCCTCAAGAGCCATGACTTTGTGAGAGGATATGGCATCCTTAAGGCTTTTTATGTCGGTTACGTTTAGCTTCTGATAAAGAGTAATTGCCCTCTTTGCTCCCATGCCTTCTATCTTCGTAAGATTTTCGAAGTCTATTGGGTATTTTTTCTTTAGCTCGTCGTACTTCCTGACGTGGCCGGTCTTTATGTATTCTTCTATCTTTCCGGCAAGGCCCTTTCCAATCCCGCTTATCGACATAAGCCCGTCTATGCCTGAGCGCTCGTAGAGCTTGGATACGTCCTCGTCCATGGAGAGCAGTGCCATGGAGGCGTTCTGGTAGGCGCGCACCTCGAACCTGGCAGTTGGCCTTTTGTCCACGCTCAGCATGTCAGCGATTTCGTTGAATATTTCTGCGAGCTTTTCGTTTGCCATAATTATAAAGCTAGGAAAAATTTAAAATATGCAGCGGAAGTACCGCAAGGAATTTATCATTTGCCAGAGCCATAACAACAGTGCATTTGAATGGATTCCGAAGCCGAAGGAGGAAGCCCTAATTTTGAGAGGCTAGCTAAGCTAAACGCGATATACCTGAGAATCATAAACAGGTATCGCGACTACATAGGGGAAGAGGAAAGCCTTTCCGTGGCTGAGCTGCCGAGGCTTGTTACCCCGAAAAACAGGTCAGTATTGGAAAAAGCCGATGACATAAAGAACGGCTTTGATACGTATTCCTATGAGAGGGACTTCTACGCAGCAAGCGTGATGGCATACGAATTTGTAAGGAAGGAGATAGAAGCGATAAACCTTCCAGTGGAGTTTTGGCTTGAGCCTGCCGAAACCATGGAGTTTGGAGCAGGGGAAAAGCTCGACAGGTATACGCTGCTGTGCAGCCTTATAATAGCGCTTGGAAATCCCTCTGCAAAAATATTGATAATAGAGAGGAATGACAGGCTCAACCCCATATTGTATTATGAGCTGGATGGCATATTCCTTATTGACTTCGACAGCGAAATAAGGAAATTTGCCAGCAAGGACGAGATGCTGGCCCACATAGGCATAGGAGAGGATTCTGTTGCCTACGAATTCAACGACAAGATGTACGTCGACATAACATGAGCATTGGCAGCTCAGCCGACTACCTTGCCCTTTCTCCTTACTGCCTTGAGCCTCTTTCTGTGCTCTTTCTTCAGCCTGCTGAGCTTCTTCTTGTTCCTGTAGTCCTTGCCTAGCTTCCTGTTCGATTTTGTTACTTTCTTCTGCATTAAAGCACCATTGACAGCTTTATTTCCCCGTTGGCATATTTATTGCTTTTGCTTGGCTTATTTTATGCTGAGCTTGAAATCCTTCATGTAAGCAATCTCAACTATTGGCATAACTACTTCAAGCACCCCGTTCTTGAACGTGGCTGATGCCTTTTCCGGGTCAACATTGGCCTCAAGCTGCAGCTTCTTGCTGTATATGGTGCCCTTGTGGCTTATCTCTATTATGAGCGTTCCCTGAGAGGCTATGACGTTTATCTCCCCCTTTGAAACGTTAGGCATGCTGGCATCTATTACGACCGAATCCTTCTTGTATATGGTTTCGACGAATGGCTCGGTTGGCGTTTGTATTTCCGGCGGCATGCCCTGGGGCAGCTTTGGCTCGGGCTTCTGCAGGCGCACGGGCTTCGGTGGCGGTACGGCCTTTGATGGATTTGCAGAAAGCTTTATGTCTATTCCGAACTCGTTGGCTATGCTTGCCATGTCGTTGTTGTCAAAATTATCCTTCAATGTCTTTGCAATAAGCTTTATCAGGTTTTCTATATCAGGGACGTTATTTGGGTTTTGGTCTTTATTGTCGCTCTTTTTCTTCTTTCCTGGCATAAAATCGCCACACTCTTTACTTTTTGAACCAGATATAAAAAGCTTTGCGGAGCCCGCATAACTGGTCCTACTTTTATATGTATGCGAGGTTCAGAACCACTTGGATATGCCTTCCTGCCTGGACGAGTCCCTCTTTTTGGCCAGAAGCTCGGCAAACTTGACAATACGGGATTCCGAAAACTCGTAATCGTCGCACATCATGCGCTTTATGCCTTCTATATCGGGCTTTGACGAGATCATTTTCTCCAGTTCCTGCTTCTCGATACGTTTGACATCGGGATTATTGAACAGCTCTTCAACCTCTCGTATGTCGGTCTGGAAGGGGGTCTTGAACTTCTGCTCGACTATTGACTCCACGTCGCTTATGCTCTTTGCTTCCATTGCTATTTTGAGCGCTGTCTTCGGGCCTATGCCCTTTATGCCGTCGTTGAAGTCGTTTCCTAGCATTATGCCTATCCATATGAGCTGCTGCCTTGATATCCCCATTGCTTTGAGCGTTTCAGCCAGTATCACGCGCTCTGGCTCGACCTCCACATAAACGTTCTTTTTGGGGAGTTTGCGCCTTCCGGAAAGCGTAAGGTTCCTTATTATTACAGGAGCACCGAAGAGCAGAGTGTCATAATCCTGGCTTGCAGCAGCGTCCACAAGGCCTTCCTTGCACATGTAGCTGGCTTGGGCCTCGCCCTCACCTGTAGAGGTAAGCTGGGCTATGCCCATAAGGCCCAGAAGCTCCTTTGCGCTAGATACTATCGCCTTGTCCACTCTGGTGCTTTCCTGTGCGTATGTCCTTGCCGCTTCAAGGGCCCCCTGCGCTTTTGCCTCGAGCCAAGCGTTGTAGGCGGTGTCCCTCCTCCTTGTCCTTGCCTCTATGGTCTTCATCTTGAGCTTTGAGGGTATGCCATCAAACACATATACCGGAGTTATCCCGTTTTGTATCAGGTCTATGCTCCTGTAGAAAAGCCCCGACAAGTGGCTTGTTACCCTGCCCTTTGAATCCTTTAGCGGCGTGCCGTCCGGCTGCCTTATTATTGAAAGAAACTGGTAGAGCACGTTGTACGCATCTATTGCTACCGTTTTGCCGCTTAGCTCCTTGAGCGATATCTTCTCCCTGATTATGAGTTTGCTAAGGTCTACCGCCATCTCAAGCACTTTTCATTTGGTAGTATAGTCGCCCAGCGTAACGTTGCCGCGCTGGCCTATCGAATGCGTTTTGGACTCTGGCTTGTCTGTTGCAGAGATGAGGTTTATGTTTAAGGTTTTCTCAAGCTTCTTTACCAGAGCCATAGGAGGTTCGGTTTTCTCTTCCTCCACCCTTGACAGAAAAGTTTCTTTCTCGTTTATCATTTCCGCAAGCACCTTTAGGGGCATCTTGAGCCCTTCCCTTGCGTTGCGTATCGCAGGGCCGTAGCCGTCTATCAAAGCAGGTCCGTTGTCATCCGATTCCGGCTGAGCCCTCTTTGAATAGCTCCCATTGCTGTTGGGCTTGCGCTCGCTAGGTTCCGAGACAATCTTCTTTCCCTTTGCGCAGCTTGCACATACCCTGAACTCGACTCCTTCTATTGATACGACGTACACAACATTCATTTGCCTGCCGCATAGCTCGCATTCTTCCATCAAATCACACCCGGTATATTAATGCCGGCAAGATATATATTCTTATATAGGGCCGAAGCCGCAAAAAAAGCGTCGTGCTGAAGGAATATAGATATTTACTGCTTGAGCTGCTTGACCTCGGGTATTCGGGCAACTTCGTGCTTCTGGCCCCTTTCCTTTGCGTAACGCATGTATTCCTCGAGATCGTCCCTCCTTACCCTCGTAACCATATTTCCCTCTGTTACAGCAACATAGTCCCCCTCTGCAGGTTTCGACAGCTCTTCCAGGAGCTTTGCCCTGTTGAAATGCCTATAGTACCAGAACCTTATGCTCAAATTCCCACCAATGATGTTTTTATGTTGTAGGGCAAAGTTTAGAAATGTTTTGAAGTTTCGGTTGATTGCTGGCCTTGGCAAAATATATGCAAAACCGTTCCAGCGACAGGGATAAACGCTAAATAGCTTTATCGGCAAAGCCTATTGCATTGAGGCGTTTTTGTGGTTAAGGGCAGCAAGGCAAATAAGAAGGCCCACAAGTCGCGTTTTCTGGCATACAAGAAAACTGCATCGGTGGCAATAGCGATAGCCGCCTTTGCGTTCATATATTATGATTATTACGCTTATTACCTCGGGTTGGCGCTGCAGGTAATACTTCCATTGGCAGTTCTTGTTGTTTCCGGGCTTGCAATCAAGAAGCTGCTTTCGCTCAAGGGAGGCTACGGAATGGTAATGCTTAGCGGCGAGCACGGCATAAAGGAGATAGACTACCTTGCCAAGAGGTACTCGCACTTCTGGGAACTGCTTTCCATGTGGGGAATGGTGCTTGGATTCGGGCTCCTTTCTTACCCCCTTATACGGGGCAGGGCATCCAAAAAAGTGTATGCAATAGGAATAATAAGCAACATGCTAATAATGGCGTTCGTTCTTCCGTTCACCTCGTACGCGCTTTTGTTCATAAACATATCGCGCTTCAACCTGATATCAAGCGCTGAATTTTCGACAACGCTGCCAACTTTTCAGGCACTGATATACAACTTTACGTACCCAGGGGCTTATTACCTTGATTACATACTGAAAGGCATAGTGCTCGTTGCGGGTTTTTCAGGTTATATAATAGCCCTGCTAGTAGCAAATGCTGGAACCATAGTAGGGGCTTTGATAAAATCCATATCGGTAAATTCCATAGCTCCGCTTCACAATTCTACCCCCGGTGTGGCTCCCGTTATACCTGGGATAGACTTGCCGCTGTTCAGCGGCATATTGTCGCTTGCGATAATACTGATAATACACGAATTTTCGCACGGCATACTTGCCAGATCGTTCAAGGTAAAGCTTAAATCGGTCGGAGTGCTGCTCTTCGGAGTGATTCCCGTAGGGGCATTCGTAGAGCCTGACGAAGCCGAGGTGCTGAAGCTCGACAAGAAAAAGCAGAACAAGATATTTTCTGCAGGAGTATCTTCAAATTTCCTCGCGATGTTAATATTTCTCATACCGATGCTTTTGATGCTCCCGTTCGTGCTGACGAACATATACGGCCATGGTGTGTTCGTTTATTCCACTACGCCGGGATACCCTGCATACAATGCAATACAGCCTGGCACCGAAATCCTAGCATGGGACGGGCAGGCAGTAAGCAACCTTACACAGCTCGGCACCGTGGCACTGCAAGACAGGCCAGGGTCGCTTGTAAGCGTAGCGACAAGCACTGGCAATTATACCTTCGTGGCCAAATCGTATAACGGGACATCGCGCGGCGTGATTGGAGTCAACCTTTACGAAAAATATTTCCCGATAACGAATACGCCGCTGAAAGGAATAGTTTATTTCTTCTATTCTCTTTTCGGGATATCGTTCATGCTGAACTTCCTCATAGCCGTAGTCAACCTTCTTCCGGTTCCAGGGTTCGACGGATGGAGGATATACGACAACAGCCTGAAAAAGAAATACATAAACGTGCTCACGGCAGTGGTGGTAATTGCCCTGCTGCTTAACATACTGCCTTGGATATAGTCATGCAAGCTTGCGCAGGTCCTTTATCGTCCCGAAATCTATAGTAGATCCGTATCCCACCGCTATGGCATGCATGCTGTCCAGGTTAAGCTTTGAAAATATCGGGGCGAGCAGCTCAGATTTTGGCACCATGTTTATCTCTGTGCCTCCGGCGAAGAAGTTAAGCGCCGGTATCACGATAATAGGTATATTTTTGTATTTGCCGTAAAGGAAGCACTTCAGCCTTTCGTGTTTTCCTATGGCATCGATTATGCCTATTGCAGGGTGCTCATGGCCCATTATCATCGCTTTTATCCCCTTTGTCGCTTTTCCTAGCTCTGGAAGCTCCTCTCCGTGGAAAAACAGGTACTTGCCTATTACTGCCTGCTGCCTGAATACTGAAAGCTTGAACGGCTCCCTGTACCTTTCAACAAAATTGTCATGGTTTCCCTTTATGAGCACGGGCTCTATTCCTGCGTTCCTGCAGAACATTATGAAATCGTATAACTCATTGAATTCCTCTTCGTCCACCTTGGAGAATTCGTTCTTTATGTCTCCGTCAACTATAAGCTTTTTGGCGTGAGTCTTCTCAATTGCCGCGCCTATAGTTTCGGACATTTTCTTGAAATTCACTTTTGGTATAAGCACCCCGCGCTTAGCCATTACGCCTTCGTATCCGAGGTGCATGTCGGCGACAACAATGGCGTTCAGGCTTTTTATAAATAGCAATGGCATGCCGTCGATGAGCTCTATGTCTTCGCCAAGCATCATTATATCATTTCGATGCGTTTATCCTCTTTATTACCATCTTATGCAGGTATTTTAAGTATTCATGCCTTTCCTTCATAAGCACTACGTCTGCATGGCCGAAGGTTATCATAGAGTGGGCGAACGGGCTCGGGATCTGCGTCTTTATAATTTTGTATTTCGTGTCGCAGGATTTTATGCTTTTGAGCAGCGATTTTGTCCTTGGAAGGTCCATCACCTCCTCAAATATCTCCCTGTAGGTTTCTTTCAAGACGGGGAAATCCTTGTCTATGCTCTCTACCGCTTTGATTAAAAGAGTAGCGTTTATCTGCTGTTTTCCTACGGGCAGCTTGTAGCCCTTGTAGTTGCGAAGTATCATGAAGCTTCTGGCTGCGACATGCCTGAACCTGCGCTTCATTATCTCCGTTTTCCTTATGTTGGACTTGAGCAGCGGTTCTGGGTCCCTGCCCATCATGGAAGTTATGGCTTCTTCTATATCCGAAGGCTTTAGCATGCCCTCAGTATTTATCAAGAAGCCATTGTCGTTTATCATTATTCCGACGTCAGTCCCAAGCCTCCTGCCTATGTGTATGGCTATTATCCGCGAGAGGGTGTCGTTTATGCGCCTGCCGTAAAGCGAATGGAATATTGCAAGATTCTGTCCGCTCTTCGGGTCCTTGGTTATTTCTATTAGCATCAGCTTGTCGTTCGGGACCGATCCGGCGAAGAGCAGCTGCTCTACGAAATAGCCATATATGGCCTTGGAAGCATTTGAATCTATCGGGAGCGAGCCGAGCATTTCTGAAGCCTCCTTCGGCATCTTCGAAGCCAGCTTGAGTGCAGACTTCTTGAAATGCTTTGATATGGCCTCGGAAAAGTTGCGCCTGAATGCACCTATCTCAATCGCAAGCTCATAGCTCAGTGGAAGCTGCTCTGAGAACCACGGCGGTATGGTTGGAGCTGCCGAAACTGCTGTGGACACGTAGCACCTCATGCCCTTTGCATACTCAAACCTGTAGAGCCTGCCGCCGAGAGTGAAGATGTCGCCCTGCTTCATCCTGGTAAGAAATTCCTCTTCTATGTTGCCTATCCACTTTTTTGTTTTTGTGTCAAATACGTTGACAGATACTTCGTCAGGTATTGCGCCAAGGTTGAGCATGTATATTGGGCGTATCATCTTGCCTCGCTTGCCGAATGCATTTTCCTTTTCGTCGTACCATATTTTTCCGTATACCCTCCTGCTTTCAAGGCCAACATATTCCCCGGAAAGGTATCTTATGGTAGCTATGAAATCTTCAAAGGGCAGTTTTGAATATGGATATGAGGACTTTATTACCAAATACGCCTCTTTGACGTCCCACTTCTTGGTTATCGACATGCCGACTATGTGCTGCGAGAGTATGTCAAGCGCATTCATTGGCACCCTGAATGAATCCAGGTGGCGCTTGAGCGCTGCGTCAAGCATTATGCTGCATTCGACGAGGTCGTCCCTGTTGAGCACAATTATTTCGCCCTTGGCAATGGATTTGTACTTGTGGCCCGCCCTGCCTATCCTTTGGACCGCGCGCGTTACGCTTTTCGGAGAGCCGAGCTGCACCACATTGTCTATGCTGCCTATGTCTATGCCGAGCTCAAGGCTTGTCGAGGATACTGCGCATTTCAGCGAGCCGGCCTTAAGCAGCTCTTCTACCTCTAGCCTGGATTCCCTTGATAGCGAGCCGTGGTGCGCTGCTATATCCTCGTCGTAGCCGAACTTCTTCTTGAGGTTGAATACCACGCGTTCGGTTCCGCTCCTCGTATTTGTAAATATAAGTGTTGACTTGTTCTTTTTTATTATGTCGTTTATTATCGAATATGTATTCTGCTCTATCTTTTCGTCTGGAGTGTATATCATGTCCTTTACGGGGCTTATCGCCTCCACTTGGAGCTTCTTTCCCCATGACGCGTCTATTATCACGCAATCCCGCGATGTGCCGTCCTCGTTGCATCCAACAAGGTATTTTGCTGCCTCGTCGAGTGGATAGAGTGTTGCGCCGAGCCCTATGCGCGTGAAATCGTGGCCTATCATGCTGCGCAATCTTTCCAGCGACAGCGAAAGATGAACGCCGCGCTTGTTGTTCGCCAGCTCATGTATCTCGTCTATGACTACGTACTCCACCATCTTGAGATTTTCGGCAAATTTCTCCGATGTTATCAGTATTGCGAGGCTCTCCGGCGTGGTTACCAGTATGTGCGGAGGGTGCTTGAGCTGCTTTTGCCTGTCCTTTTGCGGGGTATCTCCGGTCCTGACAGCTATCGTAACCTTTGACGACTTTGCGTTCTTCTCGGACAGCTCGTATATCTCCTCCAATGGCTTGCTTAGGTTCTTGTATATGTCGTTGTTGAGGGCCCTTAGCGGAGAAACATAGATGCAGTATACCCCCTCCTTGAGCTCGTCCACGGATGCCTTGTTGAAAAGGTCGCTCAGTATTGCGACAAATCCGGACATCGTTTTTCCGGAGCCAGTCGGAGCGGCAACGAGTATGTTTTTGTGCTCGCTGACAAGCTTGAAAGTAAAGCTCTGCGGCATTGTTAGCTCTTTAAAGTTGCTTGTGAACCATTCCCTGACGTCCTTGTTGAGCACGCCGAGTGATTCCTTGTCGCTAAAGCCCTTACCCATATAACTTATCAGAATAAACACCAAAGCATAAGAATAAATAAGAAGAAACAACGGCCGGAAAGCCCGGCACGACTGAAAATTAAGCAATGCGCTTTACGCATATATCGACTTGTATTCCGTTCCGGAATCGTCTATTATGTGTATGCACTCCCCTTCGCACTGTATCAGGCACGCCTGGCACAGTATGCACGCATCGCCGTTGACGGCTACGGATATGCCTCCACTTGTTCCGTCGTTTGCATCGGCGAAGTGATGATGGCCGTCCTCTACCTTGGACCATTTGTCCAAAATCGCCTGATCCGTAGTGCCCTTCCACTGCGCGTTCTCAGGAGCTGTGTCCTTGTTGGCTTCGTCGATGTTCTTCCTGTCCTTAAGCTCGAATACCGCAACAGGGCATACGTCCTTGCAGTGCTGGCATCCCGTACACAATGGCTTGTCTACATACACTTTCATTCGTATCACTTAGTTAATATTCATATTTCGACAAAAACATTTAAAACGGGCTTGGGCAATTTGTTAACCCTGTGTAAAAGTTTTACTTCGACTTGCTGAAGTCCTCGAGATTCTTCATGCTTATCGTGTGCTGGAACGCGTCCATCACCGCCATGAGAACGTTGTAGGTGGTCCTCGTCCTTCCCTTTGAGAAGCTCCAGATATCCTTAACACCCGCAAGCTCGAGCATGCGCTTTACGTGCTTGCTCGCCACTATCCCCAAGCCTTTAGGCGCCGGCTTTAGCAGAACTTCCACGCTGCCGCATTTGCCCCTTGTTATGAACGGAAGGCTGTGCGGCTGCCCGCAGGTGCACTGCCATGAGCCGCAGCCCATAACGACAGGCATTATGTTCCTTTTGGCGGCGTTTATCGCAGAGTCTATTGCGGCCTTTACTTCAACATCCTTGGCGGCGCCGACGCCGACGTGGCCATTGCCGTCGCCGACTATCGCAGTGACCCTGAACTTCTGCTTCCTGTTGTTGCTCGTCATCCTCTGCACGCTCCTTATCTCCACAACCTCGCTGTTTATGTTTGGAAGAAGCGCGTCCACTATGCCGTTCTCCTCGATGCTCTTGCCCATGCTGAATATCTGCTCCAGGCTCGTTATTGAGCCGGCCTTCACCATCTTTCCGAGAACCGTGACAGGTTCCCACGCAGCTACGTCGAATTCCCTGCGCCTTTCCTGATTGTTAAAACGTCCTCTTCCTCTCAAAAAATCACTTGTTTATTGCAATGGCAATCTTGCCTTTTACATCGGCAAAAACCTTGTCGAGCTCCTTTACGTTGAGCTTGGCCTTTTCGTACTGCGCGAACTCTGAAACGCCCTTGCCCGAGCCGGTCTTCGCATAATCTGCTATGTGCTTTCCAGACAGCCTTGATTCGTCGGCTTCTATTTCTGATACGAGATCGAGACCGTTGTCCTTGCAGCCCTTGGCCGCGGAGAATATGACGTTCCCTTTTATCGGCTTGTTAAGCCCTATGTCCAGCACCATAGCGCCCTTTATGCCCTTCTCGTGGGCCTTCTTGGCCAGGAGCATGCCTGTCAGATACGCAGTAGGTATGTTGGATTTTGGCATCCAACCCAGGGCCTTGAGCTCCGAAGAGACCGCGCTGGCTTTTACCTTGTCGCCGCTGGGCTCGTACAATATTATCTGCGCCGTTATAGACCTGTTGCTCCTGCGTATTACTACACGGGGCATCCTGCCCTTAAGAATTGCGATCCTTTTCCTGTAATTCGTCAGCGACTTCGCGCGCCTTCTCCTTTTTATTTCCATAAAAATGCCTCATATATGCTTGAGCTTTTCAAGCCTTTCGTCGCTTATCCCTACGCCCCTGCTCTTTATGTGGTTCAGGAGCGTGAGCTTGGTCTGGAATGTGCCTCCCTTCACCAGGGCGTAGAACTCCTTGTACTGCTCGTTGTTTATCGTCTTGTCGGATTTAAGTGCCGCAAGTATCCTCCTCTGGGACCTCATCCTCTTCATGTGATTGGCCGTAGCGCGCGTTTTCTTAGTTCCCTTCTTCTTTCCAGGGCCGCGCTTCCTTCCCTCCGACCTCTTCTTCTTTAGCGATTTTCCATACCTGCTGACGTTGTGCTTTTCGGCCATGGCGTATATGCTTCCGCTCTTTATGAGCTCCTTTACGTCGTCCCTTGTTATGGCCTTCTTGGCATCGTCTATTGCAGACGGCTTTATTCTTATGCTGGTTTCTCCGCGCTTCATTATGTCCGCGGCAACCCTCTTTGTAAGTTTTACGCTCATTGGTGAACACCGTTTACTATCCTGACGCCGCTGGATGAAGCAATCTTCGCCATCTCAAGGCGCTTCCTCCTTCCGACATCGTGGGATATGACTATGTTGTATGATGCTATTTCCGGATTCCTAAGCGCAGCGTTGAGCTCGTTTATATTGTGCACGAGCATCAGCCTTTTGCCGTCAGAGCGTACCCCCGAAACGCTGGCCGGGTTCTTGTAGCCGATTGTCGGGGTGGCGCCCATGAAGTCCCTCTTTATCCTTTTCTTGTTGTCCTGGCCGCGCTGCTTGTGCCATCTGTCCGGGACTCTCTTCCTGTTCTTTGCGCCTACGTTGGGCACGTTGAACTTGGGATGGCCTTTCTTCTTGACCCTTGCCTTCTTCTCTTTTTTTATCGCCATGATCTTCACTCGATAGCATAGTATATTCCATCCTGGAATACCCTCTCGTCCTTGTGCCTTACCCTGCACGCCTTCCTTACGTTTGCGGCGGTCTGCGTCACATCTTCAAGCTTTATGCCGTATATGCGAAGCTTCTTTTCCTTCGCTTCGGCCTTTGTCGCGCCGACTATGTCGGCAGCACGCGCTGCGCGCTCGCCCAGCATGTTCTTTATTATTATCTCTTTGGGCTTTACTTCTATAGTAAGCGGAAAGTGCGCATATACCGCTTCCATGTTGACCTCAAAGTATTTTACTACGCCTTCGGAGTCGTTCGACAGCTCCTTGGCCAGCGACTGCTCTGCTACCATCGCCTTCTTGGCGAGCTTCTTGTTTGCTGGAGACGGCTCCACTTTTACCTTTGAGCCGTTTATCTCCACTTTAAGCAGCGCGTCGTTGAACTGCCTCTCGTTGCTCCCAAGCGGGCCTTTTATGATCACTTTGCCAGCCGAGAGTGTTGCGCTAACGCCCTGTGCCAATGTTATTTCAGCCATTCAATTACCATGAATCTTTAAACATAATTTTCAGTATATGTATGCGAGCAGCCTTCCTCCTATGTTCTGCTCCCTAGCCTTCCTGTGCGTCATCAAGCCCTTTGACGTAGAAAGCACCAGTATGCCGAAGTCCTTGCTCGGTATGTATCGCTCTTCGTATTTGCTTATGTCGCTGCTCGACATCGAATAGTGGGGCTTTACTATGCCTATTCCGTTCACCTTGTTCAGCAGCTTAAGCCTCATTTTCTTTGAGTACCTGTCGCTGAATTCCTCGTAATCGCCGAGGTAGCCTTCAGCCTTCAGAAGGTCTATAAATGCCTTTATCTGCTTCGTCGAGTACACTACGCACTCGCGCCTGCCTATGTTTTCGTTCGTCTTTATCTTGTTTATAGTATCAGCGAGTCTGTCAACCATCAAATCAGCCATATTTTTTAAAATTGAGGTCCTTTGCTACCTCCCTGAAGCATCTCTTGCATACGTAGAGCCCGTGCTCGCGTATAAGGGCGCGGCTTGCACCGCATACCCTGCATTTTCTTGTTCCTTTTCCCTTGTATTTTTCTTCCGGTCTAACTTTCATTGAGCAGCACCCTCTACGGTTACGTTGAATTCCTTTTTCAAGTATGATTTAAGCTCCTCTTTCGGTATGCGCCTGTGCGCCCTCTTTATGGTGCCGTTTGCATGCTTCTTAAGCTCGGTCCTTAGCCCGGGCCTCTTGAACGATACGTTGACGTTCATCCCAAGCATGCCTATAACCGGGTCGTACTTTATCCCGTTTATGTCTATGTATTCCTTTATGCCGAAGTTCACCGTGTTGTCCTGTATGCTGCGCTCGGCTACCTTGTTGCCTACGGCCTCGAACAGCCTCTTCGCGAGCTTTCTTGCAGGCTCGTTCCTGACTGTTACGAATGAGCCTATCTTGGCGCCTTTTGATATTTTGAATGACGGTATCCTTTTTGTTGATATGGAATCCGCCGGCTTGAAGCCTGATATCTGCTGCAGCAGCCTCTTGGCATTTGACTGCTGCTTGTCGTCGTTTCCCGTGCCTATGTTTATCACGAGCTTGTTTATCCTTATGTGCCTCATTGGGTTGTCCTGCTTTCCTGCTCCCGTTTCTTTTGCTGCCATCGGAATCAACCTATAACTATGAGGTTCTCGACTAGGGTGTCGAATTTCTCCCCGTTCTCCTGCTCGACCGTAGCCGCTGCTCCAGTATGCATGGTTCCCTTTGCCATGTTGGCAATCTTGCCTTTGGCTCCTACGTGTACACCATCAATGACCATGCATTTTGCACCCGCCTTCAGCGGGAAATGCTGCTTCACCTCGTTGGATTCTGAAAGTGCGATTGTGTCGCCGACCTTCACGTCCTTGTTTGGCGAAGGTATTATGCTGCCATCGTGAAGCTTGAGCATGAGCTTGTTGCTCTTGTATAGGTACTTGCCCGTGACCTTGGCGTTCCTTTCCGGCTGGCCCTTCTGTTCTTCAAGCACTGCCTGGCCGTGATTGTTTATGCTTATCGAAAATTTCTTGCCGATGGTGCCTATGCTTATTATGTCGTTGAGGCCCACCGGATATTTCGGGTCCTTTACCTTTGCGCCGTTGACGGCTATCTGCATGTTTTTTATAGACTTTACGGCCTCTGCAGTACCTGCAAAAAGCGATGTCTTCTTTATAATTGTCTGCAGAGGAACGGACTTTTCGAAGCTATGCCTGCCGGACCTCTGCTTTGCCGTATACTTGTTGCCTTTCTTTGCAACCCCGAAGAACTTTGGTGCATTGAGCGACTTTATGTGCCTATTATTCCCTTTGTTTGCCATTTTGAATCACGTCTTTTGCTTCCACGCTGGGCGTTGCGCTTGTAGTGGGAGCGACTTTTAATTTTTGAGCCCTTTTCTTGTCCGACAGGTTCAGATCGGTTATGTAAACGTTGCTTATGCTTACAAATACTGGCTTCTCCTTGCCTTTTACGTCCTTCCTGTTCATCGAGTCTATAGAGAGCTTTCCCTTTCTCAGGTCCACGTTGACGACCTTTCCAGTGGTTCCTTTCTTCTTTCCCGAGACCAGCTTTACGGTGTCGCCCTTCGACACTTGTATCGACCTTTTTGCTATCTTTAGCTTTTGCCTGAGCTCCTTGCTTATATGGGCATGCGCCATGTGCTGCATCTGGTGCAGCGGCGCGGCATGCCTGAATTTCCTCTGCTTTCTTGGCTTGCTGCTTTTGATCATCATACCACTCTTGAAGCTATGCCTGCCAGCTTTATGTACCTTTCAACGACTTCCCTTGCCATGGCCCCCTTTACCTCAGTGGCTATCGGAAGATTGGTGTCGTTTATGAGTATTGCTGCGTTGTCTTCGAACCTGATTCTCATGCCGTTGGCGCGCCTTATTGGCTGCCTCTGCCTTATTATGACTGCCCTGACCTTCTTTTTTATGTATTGCGGAGAGCCGCTCTTGACGCTTGCCAAGACTATGTCCCCTATGCCGTTGCTTGCCATTCTCTTGTGGGCGCCAGACTTTCCTATTTTGTTTATTATCATTAGCGTCTTGGCGCCGCTGTTATCCGCGCATGTAAGTATGCTGCCCGGAACCAATGTTTTTGATATGTTAGTAGTAATGCCTTTCATTTCAAGCACCTGATTTCTTTACTATCTTAGTGACAACGAAGGATTTCGTTTTGCTAAGCCTCCTGCAGCTTTCGACAATTACGGTATCTCCGGCCTTTGCCCCTATGCACTGCGAATTGTAGGCAGGTATGCGCGATGACTTCCTAAGCGAACGCTCGTATTTCTTCAGGAAGGTCGTATATGGCCTTTCGACTATCACTGTTTTGGCAGCCTTGTCGCTGACTACGACAGCCTCTATGCTGCTGCCGTGTGTCTTGACGCTGCCGTGTATCGGGCATTTAGGGTCTTCGCATTCCAATTAATCACTCTGCAAACTTTTAAAGGCACGAATAAGGGTGCCGCCGTAGCAGTTGGCCCGGGCAAAAAAAGCCAAGAGCCGAAAAGCAATAAAATTGCAGTTAATTATTAGATGTATAATATATAAAAATCATACGCTTCGGGCCTTGTAGAACTTAAGACCCTTGCTTATGCGCTCATGGGGCCTGAAATTTATCTCTTTTCCGTCGACAATGAAGCTTCTCCTGCCATATCTGAACGCGAAAACCGTTCCGACTTTCGGCACCCTCACCGTTTTATCTGATTTTTTAATTACAAGGGTTGACTTTGTTTCGTCTATGACCGTGCCGGATATGCCTTCCCTGTTTGAATCATCCGAACTTTTGATGCTTACCCTGAGCCCTATCAGCTCCTGTAGCACTATGTTCTTGTTGCTGTATTCAGGTTCCAAGGCTTTCTCAGGGCTTCTTTTGGGACTCTTCAAGCAAGCACCGCAGGGCTTAATTGGGATTATTCCCTTTTAAACCTGAGCCTGAGCTTGAGGTATTCGATTTCGTTGCTTTTCCTCAGCTTTTCTATATAGCTCATTAAAGAATCAAATAAGCCATCTTCGTAAGCGCGGGACATGCCCATATAAGAGTCAATCTGTTTCCTTTTGTCTACATCAAGCGTGCTGTTTGGTATAAGGTCATGCTTCAATTTTGTTGTCATCTGCAGCGTGTAATTGGCGATATAGTCTGCCTTGTATCTGGCCTCTTTTATCTGTTCAAGCTTTGATGTGGAGTAAACGCGGGAATCCTTTCGCAGACGTTTTAGGTATTTGAGCATATCTTTGTAGTCGTCGCGAAATTCAGAGCGATTTAGGGCCTTGTACATCAGGCGCAGCGAGCCGATTTCGTATCCCAGCCTGCTGAATTCAAAGTCGCGAAGCTTGATGAAAGCGTTTATGCCTTCTGGTTCGGATTCGACTTCGGCCATTCCCCTCCTTAGCTTTTTCAGGCCTGCGCCCCTAAGCTCGGATATTGATTCGTTTGTAGCCAAAGCCACGTCTACAAAATAGGACAGCAGCTCCTCTGCCTTTTTTATGTCTACAATCTTTGCGCTTGCTGCGTTTTTTCTAGTAAATGCCATGGTATAATATGCGTGTTTCCAGATATTTAAGCATTTATAGGATTAGGACAAAGTCGCAAGTTTTATATATTATGGAAAGTAACCGGTGCAGCAGTATTGGTCATACCCTATTTATCGAAGATCCTGAAACCCTGAAGTACTTGATTTTTTGGCCCGGAAGGCCGCTTTTTGCGTGCATTATGTTTTCAATCTTGTCTTCGTAGAACTCTATATCGTCATACTTCTTAGAAATCTTGCTCAATACCCCAAGCTTCCATTCTTCGTCGTGGCCGAAAAGATATTTCATTGGCCTGAAGATAAGCCGGTCAAACTCGAGGCCGCTGGATGCGATAAGAGACCTTATAGTTTTGGAATCCTCCTTTGTCCTGGCAGTCAACAATATCAGCTCTGCATCGCTCTTCTTGAGCTTTCTTATCATAAATGTATTGGGCCTGCTTTTCCCGTGGTATTTTTCGAATCCGAGCCTGTAGATTCTGTGCTTTTCTGGCTTCGAGAGGGACCTTATCTCCTCGATTGGCATGCGCCTGCCGTAGATGGACTTCGAAGCTATAATTGTGCATTCATCTGTGAAAAACAGCGTGTTGTCAAAATCCACCACTGCAGCGCTTCTGCGAGTTGGTTTTTTTACCGTGGGAATTTTTTGCTTCAAGCTCATCACGAATCTATGCCGAACTGCTTAAGCTCGGAATTTGCTGCTGGAGTATAACCTGGATACCTGTCTTCCGGTTTGGGCTTTTCTTTTGACATTACCATCATGCCGAATCGCACGGGTATGTTGGTAGGCAGCTCGGTCTGGTTGCTTATTGTTATGGCATTGAATTTTTTGTTCAGCAGATATGCCAGATATGTCCTGTGGGTGCCGTCTTTAACCGTCCTGACCGTATCGCTTTTTGATATCGTATTTTTTATATCTGCAAGGGCGCTTACCATGTCAAATTCGACCGTGCCTTCAACGCCTTTTATCTTTATGGCGTCGCCTTTGGCAATTCTTTCTTCTACTATCTTGATTGGCCCTTCGAGATCCTTGGACCTGTAGTCTATTACTACTGGCGGCACGAGTATGGAGGCATAGGTTTTCCCGCCAAAATTTGCTTTTATTGCGTAGCTGCAGCCCTCTGAATATGCGGTTGCACCAACGTTATTAAGAAATATGTCCCTTTTCTCAGATTCGGCAAGCTTGTCTACGCTTATGAATGTCTGTATTCCGTATATGCTGTCTGCATTATGCCGCTCTACAGAAAAGTGCGCATCCTTATACACCTGATTTCCGGATTTGTCCCTTGCACGCCTGAGCATGGAGAACAATTCTTCGTTTTCTATTTCGTGCACTTCGTAGCTTTTGTCATTAGCTCCGGAAAGTCCGGCGAGATCCCTTAGGGCGATTATGTAGTCCGAGTCTTTCAGAAACCCTGCCATTTTCGGCGAGGTTAAGCTTAATTTTCCAAGAAGCTGGCCAGAATCAATCCTGAATTTTAGGCTTGATTCCTGCACATTAGCGTATTTGTATGCAGGCACATTGACACCGTAGCAATTTCCCTAATTTTAATATATATAGTTTTCTGATTTTTTCATAAGCCGTTGGAGCTTACAAAATCTGTGATGTAGGGTATTTTGACATCGTTGCCCATATATGCCTCTAAGCCGACATAAATGCCGTATAGCCATATGAGAAGCCCGATTATGCCGGCTATATATGGCACAAGGAAGAGCACCGCTTCTACAACGATTATTATTACGCCAAGTATTATTGCCTGCTCCGAGTGGAGCTTGAGCTGCTTGTTGCCCTTGGAGAAAAACAGGTATATTATAGCCCCGGATATTATCGTGAAGACATAAGCCAGAAGGTACAATATCCGGTCGTTTTCCATCTGCTGTTTCGATTTTGACATTAAATACACCAATTGAACCGCATGCCATTTACCTTATTATTATCTTGTCCGAAACGCTCGTTATCCTGTCGATGTCAAACCTGAGCGTTGAGCCGTATTCGGTCTTTACCATCATGTAGCCCCGCTTCGAATCTATGCTCGTAACCTTGCCTATGTATGCTCCTATGTCGTTTATCACGTTCTTGTCTTTGAGCCTTGCCTTCCTTACGGCATGCTTCTTGAGCATCGCGCTTGAATATGATATTACATATCCCAGTATTATCATCATGACGCTGAAGACCAGGAGCTGGTAGAAGTATATCTGCCCTATGAACCATGCGGATACCAAATATATCAGGGCCAGCGTCACTAGTGTATAGCCCATGTAGGTTCCCTGGTTTATGGCCCTATACTTGTAGTGCCTGCTCTCTAGGTCTATCATCCTGCCTATCAGGTATAGCACAAGGCTCACGGGAAGCAGCAGCAAAAGATTTTCAATGGCGTAGGAAACCTGCGTCAGCGGATCCTTTGTTACCGTAAGCGAATGCGCATAGCCACCATATCCCAGCACTATGCTTATTATGAAGAACAATAGCGAAGCCATGTAGAGCGTGAATGTCACCCTGCTGACGCTTGAGCCTAGTCCTTTTACCGAAGATATGAAATAATCCTCGAGGCCGAAGCCCTTGATTAGAAGGTACAGCCCTATGAGCGCGACAGGGAACTGCCAGCCCAGGCTGAGGTAATAGCTTATTGCAAACAGTAGCAAAAGCACGGCAGGTATTCCGAAGACCGCCCTTGCGTAATGCGGCTCCTTGAGCTTCTCTATTATGGTGAAATATGTATTCTCCAGCTGCTCTGCCTGCTTCATCCTGACCAGGTCTACGCTGTTGACCTTTAGCCTGCTCTTGAGAAGAGGAAGCACGCGCTGGTCGCTTGCGCCGTCGGTAACAAGCACGCACGCATCTGGCCTGAACCTTTCCATCAGGAGGTCTATCTGCCTGGAAAGCTCATTGTCGGCCTGGAAGCCTTCGTCCTCGGCGCCGGTTATCGTTGCGACCCTCACTGAATACTTTTGGGCCTTGAGCTCGTCGTATTTCTTTACCGCCTCAAACATTGTATTGGCGTCTGTCTCCTGCGGGTCTGCCAGCGCCAGCTTGGTCGCTGCCCTTATTATCTCGTTTCTCCCTATTACGGGCCCGCTTATCTTTGTCTTCCTGTAGAGGTCGTTGTCTATGTCTACAGCAAGCACAAGGAGCCTTTCAGCCATATTATCATTAAAAATATGGAGTAAAGCAATTAAAAAACTATATCATTGGCCGCTTGGAATGCCGAATTAGGGAAGCTTTGCAACACCTTTGAGAAGCAAGTACATGGCAGCATAGTTTGGCAGCACTGCCTTCTTGTTTTCGAAAGGCCCATATTCCATTCCATTCATTGTGAGCTTTTCCTTTGTGTCTGCCACCACTAGCGTTTCGCCCTTCTCGAAGGCTATGCAATCTTTCATCGGGTCAAACCTCTCGAAAGCAGATACGCTTTCTACGGATTTTGCCACCAGGCCCGTGCCTCCGTGCAGCGTGTCGGTCATGCCTAGCAGGTGCTGCGGATTCTTGGTGACGTTGCTGTCTATCGAATCGCTCTGTTTTATCGTCATGCTCTCGGCCACCTTTCTCCAGAACTCATCCTTCTTCGGTATGCTGACCTTGTCCCAGTTCCCGGTTGTTATTCCTAGCACTATGCTTGGCTTGTTCAGATACATCTTGCGAGCCATCTGCCTGGCAATGCCAAGAGCCTGCAGCTGCGTTTCGCCGGCGTTAAGAGCCGTTACAAGAGATCTGGCCATCCTGCCTCCCCACCCGGGGTCGTTCGGCTTCGGACCCTGCAGCCTTGAACTCTTGTCCGCTATGTTGGGAAAAAAGCTTTCCGGCTTCAGCCCTCTGCCGGTCACGTAGTCGCTTATCTCGCTCCTGGATGCCTCGTCAAGGGTGAGTACCGACTCCGAGCCTATTATTATGTGGTAGCCCCTGTTGCCGCTGAAGTTTATCTTTATCTCCTTGTTAGAAAACCCGAAATCTGGAATCAGGAATTCCTCTATGAGCTTGAAGGCTTCGCGCTTGACGTCGTGAAGGCAGTTCGGGCACACCCAGGAAGTTCCGTGCCGCTTCTGGCACTCTAAGTGCAGATCCGAAGCGTCCAGGTCAAAAACCAGCTCGCTCCCGAGCCAGCCCTTGGTCTCCATTGGCCTGCCGGAAGGATTTTCATAGAATGCAGGAGATGCAGATATGAAAGCGGGTGAATTTGCGTCTATGTACCTGTTGAGCGACTCGGCGTTGTTGAAGGCCATGTGCCTCTTGGCTATTTTCTTGTCGAATGTGCCAAACCCGAACTCTCTTTTCGTCAGATTGCTTATCGCGATAGGGTGCTTCCGGTAAAATTCTCTGAACATCGCCCTTGCCAGGCTCTGCACGCTTTGATCGATATCAGGCATAATATTGATTGCCTTTAGGTTTATTTATTGCTTGCCTTTGCCGTTATAACGCCGAAATGCGCAGCCAATATGCACTTTGACGATAGACGTAGTGGCAGCAGTGCAATTTAAACCTGCATTAAAAATTACTTGCTGACCAACATGGCTTTTGTTGTAGTAGATTTGGACGGATGCCTGGTGGACGATGTCCATGAAACTTTCGGCAAGTTCCTCAGGCGCGAAGATTCTGGCACAGAGCATATGTTCAAGGAACTCATATTCAATGCCCTTGACAGGATACCTTCTGTAGTCGATTCCGTGGCGATGAGAATGGACGTGGAAAGGGGGCTCAACATGCACGTCGTCAAAGCCCTGAAAACGATTTACGATTCGGGATTTGATGTAATTGTAAGGACAGCAAACAGGAAGATAGGCGCATCTGGCGCAGAAAGGATAAAATCCGTTCTGGAGCGCTACGGGATAGAAGCCAGCGTGGAGCTCACTGAGGATAAGCATAAAAGCGCGGAGCGGAACGGCGAAAAGCCTGCGCTTCTGCTCGACGACAAGCCGAATGTAGTGATAAATGCCGCAAGGAATGGGATAAAATCGATATTGATACGCACTGATTACAACAGAGTAGCGGGACTCTTCATCAATGGAGTAAATAATTTGGTAACCATCGCTGCGCCTGAGGACATGGACAGCGCATGCGCTAAGGCGCTCAGGAATCGCACTTCCGCATGAAAAATCGCTCAGGTATAAAAAAGTTAGAATGCAATAAGCATTATGCTAGGCATCCCATCCCCATCCGAATATGCAAAACGCTTGGAGCCCATAGAATTCTACGGCAAAAGATTGGAAGTTGAGATAGTAGAGGCAAGGCTCAAGAATGGCTATGCATCGATAAGGAACGGCAAGGTAATGATAAGGGTGCCGCAGCGGTGCAGCAGGAAACGAAAGCTTATGATTATAGACGAGCTATATGGAAAGATATCGAATGCGATAAGAAAAAAGCCAGGCAGCTTTCTAAGGAACAGCCCGCTTGAATTTAGGGATGGGGAGATTATTGCGCCTTTATCTGAAAGGCTTGTAATATCAGTAAGTGAATCCGGCTCTGTGCACTCGCGAGTAGCGATTAGAAACGGCATTGTTTCGGTAAAGCTTGGAAGAAATAGCAGCAGGAATGTATCGGATCTAGTTTCGAGGGCGCTGGCAAAGCATTGCAAAAGCTATGTTGATAGCCATGTAAGGGAATGGAATCAAAGGTTCGGCAGCGAGCTTGGAAGGATAAGCATAAGCAGGGGACTTACGATATGGGGGTCATGCTCGCCCAAAAACAACATATCGATAAACCTAAGGCTTCTTTTCCTTGACAGAAAATTCCTTGATTATGTCGTAGTGCACGAGCTTTCGCACACGAAAGTAAGGTCGCACTCAAAAAGGTTCTGGAAAACAGTCGCAAAATACATCCCCGAATACAGGTCATTAAGAAAAGAGCTTAAGATTGCAGGCGCTAGGATAGACACAGAGTTTAAGGAGAGACCCGACCCCGTAAGTGCAATAGAAAATGAAAAAGAGGCAAAAAAGGGCGCCGCGGAAACGGCACCTACAGAAGAAAAAAAGAATGAAATTGCGCAGGCGTCAGGCCAGCGCAATATGCTGGATTATTTCAGCTGAAAAAATCAGCCGAAAAGTCCCGCGAGTCCGCTTGCCGCTTCCTCTTCCTTCTTTTCCTCCTTGGCCGCTTCCTTCTTCTCCTTTGCAGGAGCCGCTGCCGCAGGAGCTGATGCAGGTGCTGCCACTTGCATGCTTTGAGCGTTCTTTATTATGTCCTTTATGTTGAGCCCTTTCAGAGATTCGACTACAGCTTTGGCCTTTGCCTCGTCTGGCGAAAATCCAGCAGCCTTGACTACGTCCATAAGCTCCTTCTCGTTCACTTCCTTTCCAGCTGCGTCAAGCAGCAGTGCCGCATATACATATTCCATACTTTTCACCGTTTATCATTAGCGCAAATCTTTTTTACACCATATATTATTTATTCCTTGACGTTGCCGTCGAGAGCCTTGGCATGCAGTGAAGCCATCTCTACGAGCTTCTCCATTATGCCGGTATCGGGCACCTTGCCTTCTATGCCAAGGGCCATGGCTTCGTTGTACGCATTGGCTATGAAGCGCTCTATAGTGTACCTGTTGACTATCTTCCCTTCGTAGCTGATCGCAAGCGCGCTCGAGAATGCCCTTGCCATGTCCTTTGACACGCTCTCGGTGTTTATGCTGAAAACGTCCTTTGTGTACCTGAGCCCGCCGCTGAGCATCAGGCTGGGCTCTATGCTCGCCTTGAATGGCATTATGTCCAAAGTGTGCAGGGCCTTTGCAACCGCAAGGCTTATTACTCCGCCCTTCGGCACTATGACCTTGTCCTTAGATATCACTACCTTTCCCTTGTCAATCTTGACATCTATGCCTGCACTCTTGAGCTCTGTGACCGCTTGGCCGGGCTGCAGGGTGGTTTCCCCGCCCTTTATCTCTATGTCTGCCGGTGCCATCTGGTTTGGCTTGGCCGCCAGCTTTATTGAGCTTGATGTAAACCTGTTGTAAATCTCGAACGGATTCGAATTGCTTAGCAGTATTGCGGTTGTGCCGTCGAGCATCTTTGCGAGCTCCTTTCCGTTCTTGCTGCCTTCAAGGACCCTAACAAGCAGCGACTTCTTGCCCGTTATGAACTTTACTTCAGAGCGCATGTTGTTCCTTGACGACTGAAGCAGCCTGTCTGGTATGCCGCTGAGCGGCACTATGCCTATGAGCTTGTAGCTGTCAATGAGCTTTATGTGCTCTTCAACGAATTTCTTTTTTTGTTCCAATGTAAGCATTCAAACACCTTAAAGGATTTTTACAGGAGAGCTCATCGTGAGCTTGACGTAAGCCGACTTTATGTTCTGCTTCCCAAGCTTCTTGGCAAGGGAGTTTATAACCTCGTCTATGTTTGCCGATATCTTTTCAAGCGGCATGTCTTCCTTTCCTACCATGCAATGCACTGTTGGCAGGTATTTGCCCTTGCTCCTCAGGTAAACGGACTTGCTGACCGAGTTTATCATAGATGCCACATCCGTGCCAATCAATGGCTTCGGCATCTTGTTCTTTGGTCCCAGGAATGAACCCATGCTCCTTGCAACTGAAGTCATCAGGCTTGGCTGCGCAATCATTTCGTAATTGAGAAGCGAATTGAGCTGGGCCTTGTCGGATGCGACCCCCTGTATCTCGCTTCCGGATATCACGCGTGCCCCGAGCTCCTTGGCCTTTGCGCT
>DAHWRK010000005.1 GCA_027339055.1 Microcaldota archaeon
AAATGAGAGCTGTAACAGCATTTTATACAAGCGTTGACAACAACCCGTGTGTTGTGCCAGTCATTCAAAGCACACTATCTTGTCATTCTTTGCGTAAGCAGGCATGCCATACCGTGCCCTTGGCTTAATCTGGGGTTGTCTTTCTTAGGGTTTCGTGTATCTCATAGCCATTCTCTTATCTGGTTCAGGCATTTATCTCCCTCCTTTTTTGAAGCCGCCATTCTATCAAACGATTATGTTCGTAAAAATATATAAAAAGAATCGCCCGAGGCGGGAATCGGACCTGCAACCTACTGGTTAACAGCCAGTCGCTCTACCATTGAGCTACTCGGGCATAAAAATTATTCCTTGAAGTTCGGCATAGGAGCCGCAAGGTTAATTATGCGAACATAAATATAAGAATTCTCCGAAAAGCTCTTAGCGGTGCTAATCTTACCGCTTGAATAATCATATACGTAGAAGGATCCGTCAAAATCCTCGATCTCGGAGTATACGAACACCTTTTTGTCGTCTGTTATTATTTCGAAAGAGCCTATATAGGTTCTGCCTCCGCTGCGGAATTTGTAGACCATCCCCATGCTGTCGCCGTTTATGTTTCCGCTTATGATTGCATTAACTACGTCTCCGTACTTCTTTGCCTTGACGTAGAGTATGCTCTCGGGCTTCGGTTCCTTGCTCTTGAAATTCTTGCTGTCGAGCTCTATTATAGGAATTCGCGATACTGCAAGGCTAGCATGCGAGCCAGGCGTGTCGGTAATTTCGAAGCTTTCCAATCCATTCTCGTTTTTCGGGCTGTAAACTGCATAGCTTCCCGAAGACTCTTCCGGAAAGTAATAAAGCATCCTCACATCTCCTATGAATTCCCCCAAAAGGAAAATGGAGCGTTTTCCACCTATGTCCATGGCGTAAATGACTTTCACTTCCTGCCCCATTGTATAGGCAAGCCTGCCTATGTCGAGCTTGTCTGCAAGCTGCAGCTGATTCACGTATATTGACTTAGGCTCTTTCTTTCCTTTCTTTTCCAAAAAAACACCATCAGAGTTTTGACAGGAGCCCTATCAGGTACATAAGGACGTAGGAAGGCTCGTATATTATCGGAAATATGGGCGAGCCCTGCCCGATAGCGTAGTAATCGTCAAGCAGGCTTGGCTTTATGTCGAGATTTATCTTCACCGATTTCCTTACGAGCTGGCTCTCAAGCGAGCTTACGTTGATTGTAGGCGTGTACTGGCCTGGCGCCTTCGCAAAAATGGCATACTTGAAGGTCTCGCTCGTGTGATGGAGCGCTATAACGGTTTCCGGCTGAAGCTGCACGCCCTGTATTCCGGAGACGTTTATCACGAACGGGCTGTCCGAGACTCCAGTATTGTTTATCGTTACCGTAACGCTCTTCGGCTCGCCAGGGCTGCCATAAACCTTCTCCGGAGCAACGCTCATCCTGAATACATTTGGCGTTATGTTAACATACGCTACAAAGTTGAGCGAGCCTATCTTAGAGTAATTGCCTATGTTTACGGCACTTAATGTAAGCTTATAAGTTCCGTTCAAAGCTTGAGGGGAAGGGGTTATGTCGACAGTGAGCGCCGAGCGGTAGAGTGCCGAATTCTTAACGACCCAGCCTTTGGGATAGCCGGTAACTACGAGCTTGTTCCATCCTCTATTGAAGACCGCCCCAGTGCCGTTTGTTGTGGCTGAAGATACAGTAATGGAAAACGTCTGCCCTGGCCCTGCTTTTCCTAGGTAGATGCTCCCGTTGTTAGCCAATGTTGCGTTATACGGCTCCGTAATGTTCACGTATGTTCCGGCTGCAAAGCTTATTGCGCCTAGCGCAAACAGCGCGAAAAACGCTATAAATACAAAGCTCCTCAACATGCAAACACCAACTGTCAGGTATATCTCATTGTTACTGATGCAACCTTTATTAAAGTGTGCTGGGATGGCAATCCGCTTGTCGTATAATTTATGAATATATAACCTGTGAAACTGTTTCCAAGGGGCTGGGGGTCTATGGCTCCATTGGCGGCATAGCAGTATGCATTGAGGACACCGTAGCCGTCGCTGTATATTATCACGCCGTTGGAAGTGAATGTCCCGGGAGGGTAGCTTCCACTGTCCCCAGAATATCCAAGGATATGTATGTTGCCAGTCTCGGGAAGGTTTTCGTCAGTAGAGTTAGAATTTACCGCACATGCAACTCCGGTAACGTTTATGGTGCCGCCGGTCGCTTGAGAGAGCTTTATTACCATTGCCCCAGTGGTATTTATTCCGTATGAATCGCAAACAAAGGAAGGCGAAGGGACGCAGTTCTCCGGTATAACTGTTGGATTGAATATGCCGCTCGTCATCACTATGTAAATTGCGGCAGAGATTATTATGAAAGCTACGCCATAGGATATTATGAAGTCAAGCGACATCTGCGCCCTTCTGCTCTCCCCAAATCTACCTTCCTGCTTCCGACGCATTTTTTCCCACCTGGAGCCTAACGCCATTCGAATCCCTTGTTATTACTACGTCGAGGTCGGAACTGCCGAACAGCTTTTGCAGTTCTTCGTAGGTATAGGTGCCTATGTCCCCCTGACCATCCGTCTTGCTCTCCAATATCTCGCTGCGCCTCTTCTTAAGATCGCTTTTGCCTATCTCGTTGTAGATGATTGAGAGCTTAGGCACCTCTTTCGACTCGAAAAGACTCTCGATGTTGAGGTCCATCTGCCGGAATCCCTCGTCTTGCAGTATGAAAGGCAGGACAGCCGTAAATTCGGCCTGTATGCTGGAAATGACATCGTTGACATTCTGCTGCATCCCGGCAATCACAAACTGATCGCTGTTCAAGAAGCCAACGAAAACTCCGTTGCCGGAATTCTTTATTATGTCCTGCAGCAACTGCGATATGAGCCTTAGTATCACTATGCCTGATTTTTCCCCAAAGCGCTTGGCATATTCTCCGAAGTTGTCTATCCTTATCGTGCCTATGACGTACTGCTCTCCCTCTTTAAGAGAATGCTCTATTTCGCGCGATATCCTGTCTTCGTCAGGAAGGTCTATCAGGGGGTCGAACCTTTTGCCTTTCTTCTTCAGAAAGAGGGTCACAAGGCTCCTGAGCTCTATAGGGTCAAAAGGCTTCTTTATGTAGTAGTCTGCACCGTTCTTAAGGGCAGTGAACCTATTGTTGGTGGGGTCCATTGCGCTAACCAATATGACTGTGGTCTCCTTGATGTCCTTGTCGCTCTTTATCGTATTACATATATCCTGCCCGTTCATGTGCGGCAGCATAAGGTCAAGTATTACCAAGTCGGGCCTTTTATCCTTTACGACGCCTATTGCTTCGCCACCGTCATAGACCTGCATTATCTCGAATCCCTTTCCAAGGGAAAGCACCATGAGCTTGTTTATGTTTTTGTCGTCTTCTACAACGAGCACCTTCCTTAGCTGCTTGTCCTCCTGAAGAACATAATAGGTCATTATGCCTCCATTGCTCCTTGATGCAATGGCTTTCGTGTTCTCCAGCTCCCTGAGCGCACCATCCAGCTGCTCGAGCGAGATGCCCATGCCAAAGGATCTGTCCTTCAGCTCGCTGTACGCTATCTGCTGCTTGTCGTTTATAATAGACAGAATCTCTTCGGAAAAGTCATGAAATTCATCCATAAAGGTCACCGAATAATAAATCAACAAAAAGTATATTATATCTTGCCAATTGCCCTAACCGTCGCCTTTTCTGCGTTGAAAACCCGGCAAAGCAAGCATTAAAAGATTTGCCTTGCAATTCTTAAACATGGCCTCCGGTAATCAGAAACACCACGCTCATCGCAAGACGAACGCCAAGGGCGTCGCGATATACGCCATAATCGCGATAATCATAATAGCCATAGCGCTATATGCATTGACGTATAGGGGAGTTAAGGATCTGGGCTCTTCCGGCAACGTGACTATAAGCGCCAACGGCACGGTATTCATACTGGGGGGCGTAGAGTACGCAGCATACATGGGTTCCGGCAGCACGCTTTACATATCCAAGCAGCCTTCATTCGTAAATCCG
The DNA here is from genome assembly GCA_027339055.1 of Microcaldota archaeon. Lineage (GTDB taxonomy): Archaea > Micrarchaeota > Micrarchaeia > Micrarchaeales > Micrarchaeaceae > Micrarchaeum_A. The sequence continues at coordinate 4,034 of DAHWRK010000005.1, forward strand.
CTCATGGCCGTATCGCTAAGCAAGGATACTACGATACACGCGAATTACATGTCCAAGTACGCCGACATAGGCATGGAGCTTCTTTCGCTAAACGGCACTTCTGCTCTCGTCCATTTCATAACGATAAGCCAGTCTGCCGCAGTGGCTCCCGACTCCACCATGATAAGGATAGTTTCAACAAACTCAAGCGCGCCCATGACAAGCACAATATCGCCTTCACCTTCAAAAAGCACAAATACAACAAAGCCTGGATCCACCACTACAACGGTAGCTACAACCATTACTACAACGGTGCCGAAGCCAAATGGTTATTCCAAAGCACTCGCCGCGCTGCAGGCAAGCAAATACTATTCTCTAATGGAAAACTATTCGGAGCTCTACCATAACACATCGTATTGCACTCCTTCGCTTTACAACAAGACGTACGAATCCAACAATTACGGTGTTCCTCCATCCGGCCCACAGACATACAAAAACGTGAGCGCGTTCGTGCCCTTCAATATGACCCATACGCTTGACGACGTTTCAGGCTCCCTATACAGGGCAAACTATACCACCATAAGCAAGAGCACCGTTACTACAGGGACTGCACTTTCGATGATAATAAACTCTTCGGACGGTGTCATCAGCAACGTTACATATTTGGGGATATTTGCAGGCACGAATGAGAGTGCTTTGTACCAGGGATATCTCAGCGCAGTCAGGATTGGAGGCGCATGCGGCATATACATTCCATAAAATTGGCAAGCTAGCAGTTACTCCTTCTTTCTTCTCTTTCCGTATGAGTTCTGGCTTATCGGTATGGTGAAATAAAACCTGCTTCCCTTGCCCTGCGTCGAGTCAAACTTTATGCGCCCCCTGTGCAAATCAATTATCTCCTTTGTTATCGCAAGGCCGAGTCCGGTGCCGGTGCCGTCAGGCTTCAGCAAACCCTTCTTGGAAGCCTGGTAAAATTTCTTGAATATCTTCCTCTTGTCTTCATCGCTTATGCCTATTCCTGTATCAATGACCTCGCACATCACGCTGCGCTTGCTGTACTTTGACACATGCACCGTTATCTTTCCGGTTTCTGTGAATTTTATGGAATTGCCTATGAGGTTCACGAACACCTGTATGAGCCTGTTCGGATCTGCAGTTATTGCAGGTACGTCGTAATCTACAGTCCATGTGAATCCCAGCCCCTTGTTCTTGGCGGATTCCTCCATAGCCTTTATGCTCGGGTTGCCGGAGAGTTCGGCAAGATTGACTTCCTTGATGTCGAGCTTTACCTTGTTGGCTTCGAGTTTCGCAGCATCAAGAACCTGAGTTATTATTAGCATGAGCCTATCGGCCTCATCCAGTATGGTGTCAATGTACTCCTTTTGGTCTGGATTCAGGGCCCCGAATTCGCCCTCCCTTAGCAGCTTGGCAAATCCCTTTATGTTTGTCAGCGGGGTCTTCAGCTCATGGGATATATTGTATATGAATTGGGACTTGAGATCGCTTGTCATCTTGAGGCTCTTAGACTGGCCTTCCAGCTTCCTGTTGGACTGTTCGAGGTCGTCAATCCTGCGCTTGGTCTCAAGCTCCTTTACCATTATTGCGTAGAAATACGAATCCCCGTCGAAAAACAGCCTTACCGAATGCGTTGCAGGCAGAAGCTCAGAGTTGCTCTTCTTCAGGTTTACGTAGCTTCCGTCGACTTTGCCTCCGCTCTTGACGTATGAGAGATCCCTGTCCAAAGTGTCCTCTTCAGAGTATAGGGACCTTATGTCCCTGCCGAGCAGCTGCTCCTTCCGATAGCCGAGCAATTGCTCTATCGGCATGTTGGCGTCCGTTACCGTGCCGTTCTGGTCCACCACGAAGGTTATGTCCGAAGTCACGTCTATGAAGTCCTTGAGGTTGTTTGAAAGTATCCTTACGGATTCCTCGAGCTCAGCGCTCAGCATTATGCACATGTATCCGAACGCGGTTTTAGATAGCGACATGTAGGTCTTTTCCTTGTAGCCCCCGATGGATACGTCGGTCTTTATCATCGCCCTTCCCTTGGATTTAAGTGCAGCTGCAAGCGAAGCGTAATCCGATGCCGGAATCATGTCCCCTAACTTTAGGCTTTTGATGTTCATGCTGTCTATGCTGTCCCATTTTCCCAGCCTTCCGAAGCCGCCTATAACCCCGAAGTCCTTGTCGAGGCTCAGCGCAACTGCCTTCCCCGTGCTGGCTATGCTATCGCTTATGCCATTGACAAGTTCGTTGTCGCTAACGTCAACGAGCGACACGTAAACAGTTCCCTGGCTTATGCCGGAAGCGTTTACCTCAAAAACGTGCTTTTCCCCGTTCACCGGGATGAGCCTTCTTATCGGCATGTCGGGCTGCATCGCCCTTAGCTCCTTGAACTCCATTCCCAGCATGCTCTTGACGTCAACGCTTTCCGACTGGCTTATCCTAAAGAGCGCCATTGCCTTCTTGTTGGCCTTTATTACCTTGCCGGTCTGAGAAACGAGCATGTTGGCCGCGCCGCTGCTGAAAGCGGAGTCGAAATAAGCGGCGAGGTTCCTGCTCCTCGAAGCTTCTCCGGAATAGCCGACGGCCAAGCCTATGAAAGCTGCGCCTATGGAGAGACTGTTGAGTACCTCTTTGCTGAACCTGTTCTCCATCTTCGAAAGCAGCTCAAGAACGCCTATTATCCTGCCTCCGACCATGAGAGGAAGTATGGCACAGCTCGAATAGCCCAGGTTCCTGTAGCCTATCAGCTGCGGGAATTCAGAATAATCGCTGAGCTGGTTGTCTATATAAACCTTCTTTGTGTTGGCCACGTAGCCGTATACTCCTCCGTTTTCCTCCCCGAACGAATCCAGCTTTTTCAAGCTAGCCGTGTCTACTCCGAAGACCTCCTTTACGCTCTTTGCAAACCCCTCCACGGTGTCCTTTTCGCTGTATTGCGACATCGCAAGCGGCAGCAGGTCATACATGAACTTTTCAAGAACAATGTTCTCAGACATGTCCAAAATCGCCTTTTAATAATTGAATTAGGAAGTTATTTAATCCTGTTTTGAGATTGCGTAATGGTGCATGGCTTGCGCGGTTTGAAACGCGTGCATGCCTGTTCCACGCGGTCGGAATCGGGAATGGAGCTTTCGAGGCTTAAGAAGGCTTCTATGTACCTGGAAAGGGCTCGGCGCTCTTTCAGGGAGAAGAGGCCAAACGAAGCCAATGCCTTCTATGAGAAGGCGCAGAAGCTTCTGCTCTCGATGTTGCGCAAGAAGGGAATAAAGCGCGGCGTAGCAATGTCCGATCTTTCAGAAGATGAAGTGCAGGAGATAAGGGATGAGTACATAACACAGCTGATAGAAAAGGCGTGGAGAAGCATGGGCACGTGATTTGGTTCGGCAAACGCTATTATTCTTGCTAGTTAAAACACTCTGAGGCATTTTGCCGAATCGGTGGTTAATTGGAGTCGAAGGAGATTTTCAAGGGAGTATTTTCAATAGGCGGCAAGCTTGCAACGGAAAACATGGTCAAGGGCTCCAAGGCATACAGCGAGGAGCTGGTTACCATAGGTTTCAAGGAGTACAGGCTGTGGAATCCGTACAGGAGCAAGCTATCTGCAGCCATAATGAACGGAATGAAGGAAATGCGCATAGGGCCAGGCTCTAAGGTGCTTTACCTGGGCGCAGCCACAGGCACAACCGCCAGCCACGTAAGCGACATAGTTGGGCCCAAGGGTTCCGTATACTGCATAGAGCTTTCGGACAGGAACATGCGCCAGCTCATAAGGGTATGCGAGAAAAGGAAGAACATGCTGCCAATACTGGGAGACGCGAGCGACACGGCGAAATACAAGGATTATGTATCCGAATGCGATGTGATATACCAGGACGTTTCTTCGCGCGACCAATCTGGCATACTGCTTGAAAATTCAAAGTTCCTCAAGAAGGGGGGATTTGCCTACTTCATAATAAAATCGCAGAGCATAGACGTCGGAAGAAAACCCTCCGAAGTCTTCGATTCGGAACTCAAAAAGGTTGCAGGGGCTTACGAGCTGCTGGAAAAGGTGGGCATAGAGCCTTACGACGAGCTGCACATGTTTGCCGTATTGCGCAAAAGATAAATAACCCTTTTGACAATTAGACAGGTATGCAATTAGGGTGATGGTTTTTGAACGTTAAGAACGCCGCTTTGGTGGCATCATATGCTGCATCTTCCGGCATGCTGATAAAGTGCCCCTACTGCGGCGCCAAGACCATATCCCTGTCGGACCACTGCGTCTGCTCGTGGTGCGAAGCCCTGATACACAAGAAAATTTCGGAAACGAGCAGCGGAGCGCTCTCTCAAGCGGTTGCGTCGATAGGCCAAAGCTATTCATCCAAGGATTACAACGCCGCGGTTTCGTCGTGCGACAGCGCATATGCCGCATCAAAGAGCGCATGGTTCCTATACATAAAGGGGATAATACTGCTTAGCGCTTCGAACAACGAGACTTCTCTGATAAGCTACGATAAGCCTGGCTTCATGGAAGAGAACGCAGCACGCAGGGCCGCAGCGTCAAAGCTTTATGCCGATTCCAGGCTCTCGCTCTACAAAGCGATAAGCGAAGCTGGCAAGGTGTCTGCAGATTCCAAGGCCCTTGACACTACGTTCCTGCAATTCATTGCCAGCTTCAAGCTCAAGGACAAGGCAGGGGCAAAGCACTACCTCAACGAGCTTTCCGAAATGGAAAACACCCTGGCTTCAAGCTACGCGAAGATGCTTCTTTTCAATTTCAACGGACTCTACGGGGAGTCGCTCACACATGCAGAATCCCTGCTAACCAAAAAAAGCTTCTCGGTCGGTGCGCTGTACTATGCATCGCTTGCGCTTTTCAAGCTCCGCAAAATACCCGACGCAAAGGCGCTCGTTGGAGAGGCAATAAAATACATAAGCACTCCCTCCGCGTTGGCGTTGCATGACGACATAATGAGCTTCGGCAAAATATGAATCATTTCGTCATGAATATGAGGCGCATCGGCGCTTTGCTGTCCATGGTGGCAAATCCGAATCTTTCGAGCTGGACGACTTCGCCCTCATCTATCTTTAAAGCATAAGGCTCTATTTTTCCTTTTATCTCCTTGAGGCTTTCAGGGTCGAATTCTTCTTCCGAATTTGCAGGATTTCCAGGTATCACTACTGTCGCATCAAGCGAATCATCGGGTATCCACTGTATTGTGTTTACGTAGCCCTTCTTTTCAGCTACCCGCTCGGCATAATAGGCATTGTCCTTGTTCTCAATCCTGACAATCCCTATGCCCTTAAGCCTTACTTCCTTTCCGGAATAATTCTCCGCATCCTCGCTGTTTATCATCACGTGGCTGCCTTTTATGTAATATTCCCTGCTTCCAAGCCCTTCGTTGCTTGGATGCAGCGGCATGCTTACGTTCCCTACGCTGCCCTCCTTAAAGTTAAGCTCAGCGGGTTCTGTGACGAAGAAAAGCCTCTTGGCCTTCTCGTCCACAAGCTTCTTGTTTTCGTCCAGCAGCATGGACAGTCTCATGGTGCTGTCTACCTTGCTCATGCCCTGCCTGAGTACGAACTCCTTTATTGCTTCCGGCACTATGCCGCGCCTCCTCAAAGCCGATATCGTTACCAGTCTTGGGTCGTCGAATCCCGCGATTAAGCCATTGCCTATCCATTCTACCAGCTTTCTTTTGGAAGTCACGTTGCCATCTATGTTGAGCCTGGCCTCAAGGTGCAGCCTCGGCACTCTCAGCCCTAGCGCTTTGAGTATCATTCTGTAAAGCTCGTCCCCCAATTCGTACTCCTTGCTCCTTATCACGTCTGTGACTCCGTTAATGGAATCGTTTATCGGAGTATTGAAGGAATAGGTCGGCCATAGGACATACTTGTCGCCCTGCCTGTAGTGCTTTTCCCTCACTATCCTGAATATGTTCGGATCCCTGAGGGTCGTATTGGCCGCACTCATGTCTCCTTTGAATCTTATTACCACGTCATCTTTCGTGTAGCTGTTAGCCAATATGCTTTCGAATATTTCAAGGCTTTCATCCGCTGGCCTGTCCCTGTGCTTGCAAGCCCTGCCCTCAAACCTGAGCTTTTTTATCTCCTCCGCGCTGCAAGAGCACGCGTAGGCGTTCCCTTCTCTTATGAGCTTCCTGCATAGGTCGTAAGTCTTAGGCACGCTGTCGCTGGCGTAGTACTCCTTGTCGAATTTAACTCCAAGCCATTCGAGATCCTTCTTTATGGCGTCAACGTATTCCTGCTTCTCCTTTTTTGGGTTGGTATCGTCAAAATACAGGAAAAGCTTCCCCTTATATATGTCCCTGAATGCCGCTTCTAGAAACAGCGGCTTCGCATGGCCTATATGCATATATCCGTTGGGCTCTGGAGGAAACCTGGTGGCAAAATCGCCCTCTACGGCGCCTTCGAGAACCATCCTGGGCTTTGCGCTTTTCTCCTTTTTCTCCCTGTCGGCGCTTTCGAATTCAGCGGAATACCCTTCATAGCTTTTCTCAAGCTCGTCCCTGCTCATCGAATTTACTTCGTTGACTATGGATTCTATTTCGGCCCTGAGCTGCGGTATCTCAACGCCTTCCTTCTTTGCCGCTGCTATGGTCTTGTTCAAAACTATGGACGGATCAGCCTTTCCGTAATCCATGGCGTTCTTGAGCGCGTGCTTCTTTATGAGCTCATGAAGGCCATTGCTTGCCATTTCAAATCACCTGCGTGCCAGAGTTCAGCCCAGCACCGTTACCTCTGTCTGGTTGGGCAGGAATTGCCCTTTTGGGCTTATAAGCGCAAGAATATGGACGCTTACGTTGCTGCCAAGCCTCGGCATAGGGCTTATTTTGACTGCGTACTCCGAGGTCGGTGAGTTAAGCGTAAAGCCCTGCGTGCCATCATACATCCTTACAGTTTTTGGCAGCCTTATGTAGACCGTGCCGCTTACTGTGGCGTTGCTTCCGAACCTGCTGTAAAGGTTTTCTTGAAGCCCGTAGGCACTGAAGCTTCCGTTAAGCAGCACGGAGAACTGGTTGCCGCTGGGCGAATAGGTTATTATTGTCCCGTTGTTTTCCAAACCGTTCAGGTAGTTCGTTACTGCGAGCTCGCTTGAGTTGTATGAAGAGCTTGATATGGTTATAATGGGCGAATCGGTGTAGTTTGCCACTATGGCATTAGCGGTTCCTGTCATAGGGACTGCCCCACTATAGTTGTAAGCCACTGTTGTGGTGCTGCTGCTGTTGCTGTTGTTTCCCGACGCTGCATACGATGTTATAAACATTATCGCCACTACCAGCGAGCCCAAGAAAAGTATGGTATTCTTGGCTTCCCTCTTCCTCTTCTCTTCTCCCATAAAATAGACCTTTTGCACAAGCCTTTAGGTAGACTTGCGCTGTTATAATATTAAGTATTATCCTTGAAAGCTTTTTATAGTTATTCGGCATAAATTACTCTGCTAGGTGTAAATATGGCATTCAACGATGGAGATTTCCTAGAGATAGAGTACACAGCACGCAATGATTCAGACAACAGCGTGCTTGCGACGACGGACGAGAAGACAGCAAAGGAAAACGACATATACAACAAAGACATAAAATACGGGCCGGCCCTGGTTATCCTGGGCTCAGGTGCCGTGGTCAAGGGCTTGGAGCGCGAGCTCAAGGGCATGGAGCTAAACAAAGAGAAATCATTCGTGCTTGAGCCCGCAGACGCTTTCGGCGAGAGGAATGCGGATCTTGTAAAGGTAATGCCTCTTTCGCAGTTCAAGGCCCAGAACATCAATCCATACCCGGGCATGAGGCTCAACATGGACAACGTGGCAGTAACCGTAGTGAGCGTTGGCTCCGGCAGGGTAGTCGTGGACGCGAATCACCCGGATGCTGGAAAGAAGATAAAATACGAAGTAAAGGTAGTCAAAAAGGTCGATTCCGATGAGGAAAAGGTAAAGTCCCTTTCAAAGACGTATGACGTAGAGCCATCAAAGATAGACATAAAGAAGGACGAGATAGAAATATTCTATTCCGACGAAGTAAAGAAAAACGCCGATTATTTCGTCAACAGGGCCAGCCTCGTTGCATCGATATTGGCATATATGAAAAGCCTGCAGAAGGTATACATAAGGGAGGAATACGCAAGGCATTCCGAGGAGGAGCACGTCCACAGCCATGAAGAGGACAGCAAAGAAGAAGGGAAAGGCGAGCAGTAAAAATACTGCCTGCCCTTAAAAGTTCAATCCTTTATGTTGAGCGCAAAGACGCTGTTGACCTTTATGTCAAGCTTCTTTGCAATCTCCGACATGTCTGCGTTTAGCACTATCAGGTAGCCGCTCCACCTCCTTGTGAGGTTCGAGTTCCCGCAAAGCGGGCATTTGTCTCCGTGGCTTATTATAAGCCTGCAATTGCCACATACCATTTCTTCCATTTAAATCACTCAGTTCTTTGCCTTGCCTTTCTTCTGCCCTTTCTCCTTGTTCTGCATTGCCGGGCTGTACCATTCAGGCTTTCCAAGCCCGTCAGACTTCATCGTAAGCGCTATCTTAGAATCCTTTACTGAATTCTTCATGCTGACCGTTGAAATCTTGGCGTATACCACGTCGCCCTTCTTGAGGTTCCTTCCGCTCCTCTTTGAAACGAAAGCAGGTATCTTTTTGTCCAACGAAATGAATTCGTCGGTTATTTGCGAAACGTGGACAAGCCCTTCCATTGGTCCTATGCGCACGAATGCCCCGAAGTCTATGAGCTCGGATACCTCCCCAACCACTATCTCGTCCACTTTTGGCATGTATGTGAGTATGTCGAACGTAACCTCGTGGTGCGTTGCGGGATCGCCAGGGTAAATCATCCCGTCGCTTATGTCCCTGACATTGTAAACGGCTATGATGACTCCCATGTCCTTATCTATGGTCCCTTCGTACTTGTTCCTGAGGACTTCGACCGCCACGTTTTCTATGTCGTCGTCAAAGTATTCCGGAGCCATTTTGAACGTGTCTTTTATCGAATAATTATAGTACATTATTTCACCATCTACTTGAGTATTCCATTCCTCGAAAGCTTGAAGACTGCTATATTTTTGAAGCGCAGCCTATTAAAGAGCTCCGTATCGTTCGTAATAACGCAATAAATGTCGCTTTCTCCCGCTCTTGAGAGTATCCAGCGGTCAACGTTTCCTGTATTACTATCTACTTTAACATTTTTAAGTTTTAGTATTTCAAGGCAGGACCTGGCCGTGGCAGCTCTTTTGCCCTTTCCGCTGCCTATGCCTGAGAGCTCTTTTATGACTCCCTTTGATATCAATATGCCCTTTCCTGGGTACTTCAGCTCTACGGTGTCTATTGCGCTTTTCCTTGATTCCATTGCGAACAGCATGGAGCTTGTGTCTACTATTACATACATATTGGATACCATGTATTTGTTGTCTGCCAAGCATTTTTAAACATATCCAACCCTATTATATAAGCAAATACACATGTAAAATATGTGTAAGAATGGTGTGGAAATGGGAAATTGGTCTAAACTGGCTCCATACTGGTTCCTATTGTTTACAATAGGGTTCGGGTGGTTCATACTGTCTCCGTTGGTTCCCATATTGGGCAAAGTTTTTTGAGTAAACCTGACGTCAATAATACTTCTGATATCGGCATACGGATATACGATGGTCGTCCTTGGCTTGCTTGCCGGGTACATATCGGCAAAATTCACCGTGAAAGCAGCTCTGTATTCTGCTGCCATAATATCCGTAATAGGGCTCATAGGAAGGGCAATATCCCCTAACTATGTCGCATTCCTAATAACCGGCATAATCGCTGCAATAGCATATCCGCTTGCAATGGCGCCAGTTGGCACGGTTGCGGATTCCATATTCAAGGACAAGGCGCATACCGTGATAGGGATAAGCGTAGGTATGCTGTTCCTCGGAATGGCATTTGGCGCATTCCTCGGCCCCGGCATATTCGGAGCATTCGGATTGTCCGGTGCATTGTGGACTACTGTAGTCCTGGCCATAATAGCTGCGATATGGATAGGAATAGGAATAAAGGGATATCCTACATTCTATAAGGGCAAATCGCTTAAGGGCTCGTTCAAGCCCGGAATGATAAAGAACTGGTACGTGGGCCTCTCCATATCTGCCGTATCTGTTATGTTCGGCGGCATAGCGTCTACGGTGCTGCTGCTTCACAAGTTCAGCGTGGCAAGCGCACTGTCGTATGGCGGACTCATGGGCGGTCTCGCATTTCTGGGTTCGGCTCTTGGCGCAATAATACTGCCTCCGCTGTTCGAGAAATACAAGCAGTTCAAGCTGGGCCTGGTATCTACGGGCGTGCTGATGTTCGCTGCGACATTGCTAATGGTGCTAGGGCTTTCGTATACGAGCGCCATAGCTGCAATAGCTGCAGGATTCTTCCTGTTCGGCTTCTTCGGAAACGCATACTGGTCCATGGCGATGACGTCGACAACAAACTACGTATCCGATCCGGCGCAGGCAGGATTTGCCACATCGATGTACAGCGTCTTTACGAACCTCGGCGTGGCATTCGTTCCGGTAATACTGGGCGGATACTTCGGCAGCTTTTCGACGATAGCGATTGGCGTGACTGCAGTGCTTGTGCTGGAGTTCATATCGATGATTCTGTCGCCTACACTGCTGGTCCGAAAGGTTGCGGCAAGGGTAAGATCTGCGGCACGCAGAAGAAAGAGAAAAAGCAGATAAAATACGGCAGGGTGCAGCAATCGCACCCTTTCTTTTTATTTCTCGCATCCAGAATCCATGCCGTAAGGCTCCCGATGCGCCTCATGTATAAGCTGTAGAGCTTAGAGTATGGCACCGTTCTTTTTAAGCAGCTCCTGCAGTTCCTTTACCGGGACGTCTTTGGCTTTGAGCTCCCTGTCTATTGCCATCTTGGCTGCGGATGCAGCAGCCTGCCCCATTGCCATTGCAGTGCCGGTTACTCTTGCGCTTGCTTGGGCGTAGAACTCTGCGCTAAGGCACCTGCCTATGGCAAAAAGATTGTCTATTCCTTTCACTACTATCGAGCGATAAGGGACCTCGTAAAAAGAGCCGTCGCCTCCCTTGAGGTGCGTATAAATCACTCCTTTGCTCGGGTCATGCACCTCTATGGGGTGCCCGCATCTGGCTATTGCATCTTCAAACCTGGCATTGTTCAGCACGTCGTCCATCTTAAGCACGTATTCTCCGACTGCCCTTCTTGTTTCCCTCAAGCCTATCGACGGCGCCGAATCAATAAGATAAGCGTCTTCGAATCCGCCGACATCATTGGTGAAGAACTCAATAGAAGAAAGAACCTGCTTTCTCGCTTCTTCTATCGCTTTCGCCATCTGGTTGCCGTCAGTGAAATCGTTTATGTCGACATGGGTGGCGTTGCATATGAATTCGCCCTTTTTGCTCGTATTGAACATGAATTCGGCATTTGCATGCGGCAGGTAAAGCCCATATTTTTCCTTCGCTATCTTCACGAGATCAGGAAGCACTCTGAAGCGTTCTAGCCTTCCTTTCTCGTTAACTTTAACGGATATAAGATTCTGATGTTCTATTGAGAACAGGATTATCTCCTCTTCGTTTATGTTGCCTATCCTGAAAGGCAGCGTAGCCTCCTGGTGTATTCCGGAGTTCTCCATTCCGGACATGGTTTTTGCCCCTGAATAAAATGCCATGTCTGCGTCTCCAGTAGAATCGATAAAAAACTTCCCCCTGACTTCGATATTGCTCTTTCCCGAAACGTATATTGAGGATATGCGATTGCCGTCCTTCTTAGCTCCCTTTACCAAGCTTCCGTAATAAACGGTTATGCCCTTCTTCTTCGCAAGCATATCCAGGGTAAGCTTCATTTCGTCCGGCCTGAAAGGAACGAAGTTGCCCGCCTGCCCTTCGGTGCCGCCGTTCTTCTTAAGCTCTTCAATTACCTCGTCGGCTATCCCTCCAACTATCTTGTTTTCGCCGTCATATGTGTACATGCCGAGAACGGAAAGAACGTATCCGTTAGTCCAGTTGCCGCCGAGCATGAAATGCCTTTCTATTATTGCGGTTTTAAGGCCCATATTTGCAGCGCTCAACGCCGCGCCCATTCCCGCAGGTCCTCCCCCGCACACCACAACGTCATAATCCTCCATAATTACACCGATTCATCTTTTGCATGAAAAAAGCTAAATTATAAAATAAAAAATACCTTTATTTAAATTATTATTGATAAGTAATCGGATTGAAATGGCAGCACAAGACGAAGCCGACAAAACGGCATACGAGATACTTTCCAAATACCATGCGATAGCAGTTGTAGGCTGTTCGCGCAACGAGGGGAAGCCGAGCCACGATGTTCCAGAATACATGCAGTCGGCAGGCTACAAGATTATACCGGTAAACTCAAGTGCAGACACGATACTTGGTGAAAAAGCGTACAAAAGCCTGCTTGACATAAAGTTTCCCGTAGACGTTGTCGACGTATTCAGACCATCTCCGGAAACGCCGGAAATAGCACGCCAGGCAGTCCAGATAAAAGCAAAGGCGCTGTGGCTGCAGGAGGGCATATTCAACGACGAAGCAAAAAAGATAGCCGAAGACAACGGCTTGCTTTTCATAATGAACAGGTGCATGATGAAGGAGCACTACAGGCTTTTCTGAAGGCTCATTTTGCCTTCTTAATCTGCTCTATGCGCTTGTTGAGCATCTTGAAAAGCACAACGCCGTTGTTGTGCTCCTTGTCGCTGGCAGCATAGAGCAGCGTTATGGGATCGGTGCTCAGAGCAATGTCAACAAGCTTCTCGAAAGCGGGATTCTTCTTCAGCTCCTGCTCGTACCTCCTTCGGAACTCTGGCCATTTGTCTTTCTCGTGGGCAAACCACTTGCGCAGGTCGTCGCTCGGGCCTACTTCCTTTAGCCACAGGTCTATATTGGAAGTGCTGCGCCTGACTCCTCGGGGCCAAAGCTTGTCTATAAGTATGCGCGTGCCGTCCCTGATGTCGACCTTGTCATAAACGCGCTTTAAGTATATCATCTAGATAAGAATACAAATACATATTTTTAAATCTTATTCCTTTCCTGATATAAATACTTTTCACATGCAGCAGCTGGCAGGCATAGCAGGATTGCACAAATACCTCGTCATATTGCTGCCGGCATTACAGAAAGATTTAAAAGAACTAACATAGAATAGCTACTGAAAGGCGATTAGAGCTATTGATAGGTGACTAAATGGGTTTCTTCGACAAAATGGGCAAGAATCTTGGTACTTCAAAAGAACTGGACATAGAAGAGTATATGAACTCCGAGGAGATGGCAGACGTAGACGTTATGAACGAACCTGCCGATTTCTACGTAAAGCCAGTAATACTCAAGGAGGAGGCTGACATAGCCCTCATAGAAGCTGAGCTTGACAAGAGAAACATAATAATAGCCGATATCTCCGAGCTAATGAAGAGGGAGAATACGCGCAAGGACCTAATATCGAAGCTGAAGGAGTATACTTCAAAGATAAACGGAGACATAGGCCAGCTCGGCGCAGACAAGATAATGATAACTCCGGCAAAGGTAAAAATAATAAAGTCCAAAAAACAGCCTCCGAAGTGAGTCTGTTCTTCTTATTTTTTCCTATTTCTGTTCTTTTTTATTCCGAAAGCTACCAGCAGCGTAGCTATCTCGCTTTTTGTCGGTCCTGAACGCTCTACGACGTGCCTGAATGCTCTTTTTACCATATCCTTTTTCCTTATGCTACCGTTGGATTCTACGAATCTGCCAAAAAGCCTTAGCAGCATTTCGATCTCGCTGCTGCCTGCGTAAACGCCGCCGAAATCTTCTTTGGCAGCCTTGCTGATGTTGCCCTTAAGCGCGTAAAGCAATATTGCCAGGGCGTGCGATATGTTTAGGGTAGGATAGGAATCGCTAGCCCCTATATAGACCACCGCATCGCAGTTGGACATCTCTTCGCTTGTCAGCCCTGTCGTGTCCCTGCCTATAATCAACGCCATCTTGTTCATCTTTCCGGATCCGAACTTCTTGGAGAAATCGGAGAGCTCGTAAACATTGCTCATTCCCGAATAAGCCTTCTGCCATATTGCAGTTGTTCCGACTACCGAAAAACCCCTGGTCGCTTCTCCAATGCTCTTGCATATCTTTGCGTTTTCTACAAGGGAATGCGCATGCTTGGAATACTTTATGGCGTTCTTGCCGTTGTACCTGCATTTGGGGTTGACTATCCACAGCCTGTTTACTCCGAAGTTCTTCGCTATTCTGGCCATATAGCCTATGTTTATCTGGTAATGTGGTTCAACTATTACAAGCCTGAACTGCATAATATACACCAAACATATCAAAGGAGCAGTGCCAATATGCCGAGAACATTCACCAGTATGTGCGGTATTATGGTCGAATAAAGCGACCTGGTGCGCTTGAACGCATAGCCTGCTATCAAACCGAATACGAAAGCAGCTATAAATTCAGATATGGACGCATAGCTAAGGAAATGCAGTATGCCGAATATCAATGCGCTCAGTATTATTCCTATGCGCGGTACCAGGAAGCCCCTGAAGAGTATTTCCTCGTCTATCGGCGCTACTATTACCGCGAAGGCAAAGAAATAAGCAGGAAGCCCTCCGAGCAGCTGCCTGACGTTTGTAGGAAGGGATATATGCGTGGCTGCCTGGAATGCTCCAAGGCCCAATTCAAGGAGCAATATTGCCAGGAATACCGTTATGCCATAAGCCAGCGCCTTCCTGTTCATCGCCCTTCTGGACAATCCCAATTCTATTATTATCTGCTTCAGGTTCTTTCCCTTTGCCATCAGATATGCGAACACAACCAACGGGAAAAAGAATGACAGGCCTATGCTGGAATCCGCATTTGCCACGTTTATGCCAATTATGCCTTCGGCATACAAGTAAGGGAAAAAGAATATCGAGATTATGGAACCCAGGAGCAGTATGTAGAATGTGTACCTTATTGACGCCCGTTCAGGCATTTCCTTTTTTGGAACTGCCTTCCTTGGTGCTGTTTTGCTTTTTGCATAACTCCGCGGTTTTGCCTTTGTGCTTCTCCTTTTGTTGCTTGAGGCCATCAAGCACCGCTCTTTTTCTGGCTCTTGAATTCCGTGTAGCCGCACTTTCCGCAGGAATACCTGTCCGCATGCTCAGCCATTCTGGATCCGCACTTGGGGCACATCTTGCCCGGCTTGTAAGCTTTCGCCTGCTTTTTCTTACCTGCTTCCTTGCCTTTTTTTTCAACCATTCAAAACACCATTACTCTTTCTTTTCGCCCTCCTCTGCTTTCTGCCCTTTGCTCTCAGCTTTGGCTCTCCTATCGAGCTTATGCTTCTGCTCGTTCTGCGCCATTGCCTCTGCAGTTTCGTAGGATACTGCCGCGCCGCTGCACATCCTCTCGCCAAAGGCCTGGTAAAGCTCTTTTATCAGCGTAGCGTCTGGGCTGATGTTTAGCTTCTTGCAAAGCTCCTTTTTCACCTGTGCCGCAGAAGGCGTTTTCTCCTCTCCTACAATCAAGAAGCTTATCTCGCGCCTCTTGAAAAGCTTGTTTTCCTTGTCGTTAGATATTTTAATTTCCATAAAAATCACTCGTTGCTGCCAAGTATCCTTGAAATTGCCCTCTTTCCCATCGCTTCGAGAACCTCAACCATTGTTCCTGATTCAAGCTTTCCCCTGAGTTCTTCCGGTACTGGAAGGTCGAAAACTTCATAGGTTTCAGGATCCATAAGCTGCGCGGTCGTATCTGTGGCAGATACTACCTGCGACTTTTTCTTCTTTATTACCGGCACTTCGGTATCGCCATCGCTCGGCTTCAGGAGCGTCTTCTTCTGACCGTCGAATATGCCTATGGCGGTGATGCGCATCTTCGCCGACCCGTGCTTTCCCGGAGAGCTGGTCTCTATATCGACTACCTTGCACGGTATGTCATCTATGACTATGAATCGTCCTACCTTAATCTCCTTCATCGAAGCTCTGAGTATCTCTCCTTCAGTCATCAAAATTACCAATAGCAATTGTACATAGGATTAGTATACAAAAGTTATATAAACGTTAGATAATACCGTACCTTGACAAAAGAAAAATGCAAAGGACGGGCGCATATGCGCCCAAAACAAATCAATAAATCCTGTCAACTCCCAAAAGGAAATCGTTGTTGTACTCTGTGCTTACGCTTTTCGGGATGCCGCTGCCAAGGTTTGGCGTCACGCCAGTTACTATGGACATGACTCTTATCTGGTCGTTCATTTCCGGGCTTAGCCTGGATCCGAATATCACATTGGCCTTCGCATCCATTCCCTCTGTTACTCCGCGGCCGATTTTGGTTGCTTCGTCAATAGTCATTGACGCGCCTCCGGTAACGTGAATCATGGCGTTCTTGCCGTTGGTTATGTCAACGTTCAGCAATGGGTGCGACAGCGTGGACTTTATGGCCTTCTGCACTCTGTCCGTTCCGTTCCCGAATCCGAGGTTTATTACTGCGGTGCCTCCGTCCCTAAGCACGGTCCTCAGGTCTGCGAAGTCTATGTTTATCAGGCTGGGCTGCGTTATGACGTCTGTTATTCCCTTCACTGCGTTGTAGGCTATGTTGTCTACAAGCTCGAAAGATTTTTCCACAGGGAGGTTCGGCGCGTAGCTCAAAAGCCTGTCGTTCTCCACTATTATGGTGGTATCGGCATTCTTCCTGAGCTGCTCCAGCGACCAGTCTGCCTTTGTCTTCCTGCTTCTTTCCAGCGAGAACGGGTATGTAACAAAGCCTATGACCAGTGCGCCCTCCTCCTTTGCGAGCTTTGCTATCACTGGCGCTGAGCCTCCTCCTGTTCCGCCGCCCATTCCTGCAGATACGAATACCATGTCGTAGCCTTTTATCGCTTCCAGAATTTCGCCCTGGCTCGCTTCTGCGGCTTTCATTCCCACTTCCGGGAATCCGCCGGCTCCGAGCCCTCTGGTTATCTCTTTTCCTATGAGCAGCTTCTTGTCTGCTTTTATCATGTTGAGGTGTTTTGCATCGGTATTTACGGCAATTGTCGCCGCGCTCTTCAACCCGTTGTTGTAGAGCCTATTGACAAGATTGCTCCCCTGCCCTCCTGCTCCTACTACTGCTATCTTTGCCCTGAAAAGGTCTTCATCGTCCATATCAAAGTTGTTCATTTGCCCACCGATTAGCCTATCATCTCAAGGTCAGAGTACGAGCTCTGCCTTTTTTCTTCAAGCTTGCCGACTATGCTGCTGCCCCTTACGCCAGTGACTATCGCCACTATCTCAATCTGGTCATCGTAACCTGGTATTAGCCTCGCGCCCCATTTTATGTTGGCCTTCGGGTCCATCCTGTCGGTTATGATTTCTCCAGCCTTTATCGCATCGCCTATTGTAAGGGACGCGCCTCCGGATATATGTATGAGTGCTCCCTTCGCATTTTCGAAGTCCACGTCAAGAAGCTTGTTCTTCAGTACGGATTCCGCGGCTATGTTGACCTTGTCTGTGCCCTTGCCGCTTCCCACTGCAATAAAGCCTACCTGCCCGTTGCCCATTATGGACCTTACGTCGGCGAAGTCTATGTTTATCAGGCTCGGCTGCGTTATTGTCCATACAAGCCCTCCTATTGCCTTGGCAAGAACCTCGTCCGCAAGCGCGAACGCTTCGTTCATCGGAAGGTTAGGCACCAGCTTTACAAGCCTGTTGTTGTCTATTATTATGACGCTGTCGCAGTACTTCCTAAGCTCCTGTATCCCCTCTTCGGCCTTTACCTTTCTTATCCCTTCAAGGTCAAACGGATACGTTACCATCGAGACTACTATCGCACCCTGCTCCTTTGCAATCTGCGCAGCCACTCTTATGGATCCTGTTCCGGTTCCTCCGCCCATTCCTGCGCATAGGAATGCAAGCTGTGCGCCCTCAAACGCCTTTTCTATCAAAGGCCTGTCGACTTCGGCAGCCTTCGCGCCCAGAAGCGGGTCGCCTCCTGCGCCCAAGCCCCTAGTCAGGGTTTTTCCTATCAGTATCTTGTTGATTCTGTCGTCGATTATCTTGAAATGCTGGTAGTCGGTGTTGAAAGCTATAAATTCGGTTCCCTTAACTCCCGCTTTCACCAGCCTGTTCACTATGTTGTTTCCGCCTCCTCCAAATCCTGCCGTTATTATTTTTATTTGGGAAGACCCCATCTCCTGTGTTTCGCTCGTCGAAGCGTTTCCACCCAGTATGTTGTTAACGAAGTCGCTCATTCAGATCGCCTTTTTTGGTCGAAAAAATTTCTCTGATAAGCTTTAAAAGCCTTTTGTTAGGCAAAATATTAATTGTAGTCCAGAATCGTGTACTCTTCTAAATGTATATATCAAAGTAAAATAAGGATATATCAGTAAAAATAGCGACATTTTAAAACAAATAAAAGTATTTCTGTAAACGTATTTTGCCCGGCATTCAGTTTATAAAATCAGTATAATTGCTTGCATCAACTGTCGATGTAGCCAGTATCGTCCCGTTTGTTCCCATAGCGGCATACAGCACGTTTGCCGTGTCTGTGGCGTTATATTTTATAATCCACGCATCGGTGGAATTTATGCCGATAGAGTAAAGGAACGAGTTTCCGGTCCTGTAATAGTTGGCGTATGCATTGGTGTTGTTGTATCCGTACTTGCCGACGTAATTCAATATCGATGCGTTGCCTGATTCATACGCTCTGGTGATGGCTATGTACGCCTGCGATATAACGTAATCCGGGGCATAGCCGAAGCCGTACACCCTGCAATTCGATGCGTAAAGCACCTCGTCGCTAGGCACAAGCGTAACCGCAGGGTAATCGAATCCTTCTGTCATGACCTCAGGGCACGCCTTCGTTGAATTGTAAACGACGTTGAGCACTACATTCCAGCTGTCGGCTGTTAAGTTTGACCTAGATATGCTTATGACGTTGAATACCGCATCCGGATATTGCTGCTGTATGTCTTTCAGAACAAGTGCCTCTGCCTGTGCCGAAGTCAGCGGCTTAGGCACTGGATGGTAGAATAGCAACCCTGCCCCGAATATGACGCCTAAAATGAATATCACCGCTATCGTGGCTATTGCTATTTTGCCGAAAAGGTCCATGGTAATATATTCTAGGACAAATTTTATATACTATGCATTTGCGGCCCACGGTGCTATTCCTGCTTCAACGAGAGGAAAAGTAGCACCGCTTTTGCTATCAGCAGCTTGTTTTTCGCCTGCTCCCAGACTATGCTTCTAGGCCCATCTATTACTTCTGCAGTTATCTCTTCGCCTCGGTGCGCCGGAAGGCAATGCATTACGAGGGCATCCTGGCCCGCATATTCGAGCAGCTTCGAATTCACCTGATAATCCTTGAACATTTCGCGCCTCTTGTCCGCCTCGCTTTCCTGGCCCATGCTCACGAAAGTATCGGTATAAACTATGTTGGCCCCGTCAAGCCCATCCTTTACGCTGTCGTAGACGTATACGAGCCCGTGCTCCCTTGCCTTGTTGAAATAGGCGTTGTTTGGCATGTAATCCCTTGGGCCGACCAGTGATATTCTGCTGTTTAGCTTTGTTGCAGCCAGCATCAGCGAATTCGCAGTGTTGGTTGCTATATCCCCGACAAATGCTATCCTTATGTCCTTGAAATTCTTTATGTGCGCATTCATAGTATACATGTCAACCAAGGCTTGGGTAGGATGCTCGAGATCTGTTAGCGCGTTTATCACTGGCACTGAGGAGTTTTCGGCCATTTCAACAATGTCGTCGTGCTTGTAAAGCCTTGCCGCTATGAAATCGCAGTAGCTGCTCAGCATCTTTCCTATGTCCGAATAGCTTTCTCCTCTGCTTCTCTGCGATGTTGCAGCGTCTATATATATGCCCTTGCCTCCGAGCTGCGATATTCCTGCTTCGAACGAGGTCCTTGTCCTGGTGGACGGCTTTTCAAAAAAAAGTGCCAGCGTGGAGTTTTCGCGAAGCGATGCCTGCTCCTTGTTCTCCCTGAGGTTGTCTGCGATATCAAATATCTTCAGCATGTCTTCCTTGGAAAGGTCGTTGATGCCGAGTATATTCATCCACACTACCCGAAAATAGATCCGAATCCTGCGTTCGCGCGGTCCTCCTCGTCGTGTATTGCTTTTATTACTTTCTGCGAAGTCTCATCGTCGGCCTTGGCGAAGCTTTCGTATTCGTCCTTGAGCCTGTCCTCTGCCATTTTCAAGAATTCGTCGTTTGCCTTGAGATACAGATAGCATTTGCTCTGGTCCAGGCCAAGTGATGACCCTTCTCTAAGGCTGTATTCCTGCCTTGCAAATATCACGTTGAGGCTTTTGTCGTTCTTGAGCCTCTCCTTTGCATCATCTATGCGCTTTTGCAGCGCCTCGTACTGTTCCCGCGCCTCAGGATGCTGCTCCATGTACTTCTTGTCCTCGAATTCCTTTGGCATGTCCGGGAGCAGGTTCTTATCCAGATATGGGTCGTAGGAAAGCGCCCTGGAAAGCTTGTCCATGGATGCTTTGTCGAAAGAGTAAACCCTTTCAGACATAAAATCACGATATAAGCTTGGCTATGACGGTGCCTTCCCTTCCCGGCCTGTTCACAACCACTGCCTTGCCCATGTCGGTGTTTATTATCGTGCCTTTGGTTATGATGTTCTGCCTGGCGAAGTTCCTGTTGTCCTTGGACTCCAGCACTCCCTTTATCTCGAGCTTCTTGTAGCCCTCCTTTGTCAGGACGTTAACGCTCTTGGCAGCCTTAAGCCTTACTGTATCGGAGCCTCCGCGCCTTCTCACCGGCTCTGCCACGTCGCTGGCAGCGAGCTTCGTAGCGCTGAAGTAGTTGCCTGCGTTGCTCCTTCTCTTGTCCTTGAACTTTATCTTCCTCTTGCCGTTGCCCGAGCCCTTTGTTTTTGATGGGCCGTGCACCTGCCTGCTAAATTGACTCATAAACTCACTTTTTTATCCTAAAAGCAAACGAAAGAGATGCTTATATGATTAATTTGAATATATAAGCTTTTAAAATTTTGTATGCCCTGCTTCAAAGTTCTCAAGATTCGTCTGCCTGTATTCGCTGCCATAAGCGCCGTGATTTCTAAGCATCCTTTCGAGCTCCTCCTTAGCTCTTTCCATTCCAATCTCCATGTCGCTGAGCACTATGTTGGCGGTAATCTGCACGCTTTCGTGGTTCTTCGTATTGTAATAAAACGGGCTGAGATAATAAATATTTAGCGAAGTTAAGTTTCTTGTCTTTCCGCCAATGTGGTCGAAATATTTGATCCCGGAAAGCTTATAATGAAGCTCGGCATTTTTGTCTATATCTACCTCGGCGTACAGCACAGGCGCATTAACCCTGTGGAATGCCTTTTCCCTAGGATCCTTGGACGCGTAGACGCTTAGCGTCGTATTGCCAGAAAATTCATTATTGGCGAGTATGATCTTCTTTACCGATTCCATTACGAACCTTCCTGCGTTATTTGAAGACATGCAAAGAACGTAATAGTCGCTGCCGTTTCCCTGAGCCTGCATGTCTATGTGGTATTTTCCGCTGCCATAATCGGATACCACTCCGACCAAGTCTATCTGAAAGCTCGCAAAATGCGACTTTTTGCCACTGCGAAGCAGTCCACCTGCAGAGAGCGTGCTTGTCTCGCTTGGCGAAATGCCGTGCTCTCTATATGTGTTTACATGCATAAAGACTATCGCTGCTTACGAAATATTTAGTGCTTTCGGCTAGCTGTCTTCCTCAAATCTTTCTAGATCCTTGAGCTGCTTGTCGCTTAGCTTGGAGAAAACGGGTTCAAGCCCTTCAAGATTCAATTCTTTCAACGGCTTCTTCAGGTCAGAAAGCCTTGGTTCTGATATGCCGAACCTCTTCAAAATCTTTGACGAAGCATCAGGGGCGAAAGGCCACATCAGCACTCCCATCCTTCTCACTATCGAAACCATTCCCCCCAGAAACTCTTTGGCCCTGTCCTCACCGCCAAGCTTGACGCCATCCTTGCCTATCAGTTCCCATGGCCTGCTGCTGCTTATCGTCTCGTTGCCTACGTCTGCTATCGCCACAAGCTCCCTGAGCGCCTCCCTCATCTTGAGCGCCTCGAAATCCTCTGCATACTTTCTGGTCAGCATTGCGACTTTATCCGTACTTTTTTCGTCCTCGACGAGCTCCGAGGCTTTGAGCCCGGAATTCTTAAGCAGCGTAAGCACCCTGTGCACGTAATTGCCTATCTTGTCATTCATTATCTTGTTGACTACTTCCACGAAAAGGGCTATGGTAAAATCGTTGTCAGAGCTTTCAGGCGCAAGGTACATCAGAGCAAACCTCCAGTAGTCGGGCCCTGTTATCTCAAGCGCGTTTTCCATGTTAAGGCCAACTCCCCTGCTCTTCGAGAACTTGAGCCCCTTTGCAGTCAGGTACTCGTAAGCGTATATTGTGTGCGGCAGCACGAACCCAAGACCCGAGCCTATGAGTATGCCTGGCCACATCATCGTATGAAATTCTATGTTGTCCTTTCCCATAAACTGTATGAGTTCTGTGTCAGGGCCTTTCCAGTAATCTTTCCACTTCTCGGACCACTCCATGCTTATTCCTATGTAGCCTATGACCGCATCAAACCATACGTAGAATACCTTGTCCTCGAAACCTTTTCTCGGAACCGGAAAGCCCCACTTCATCTCCCTGGTTATCTCCCTCGGTTCCAGGCCCTGCTCTAGGTAGCTCACTGTTTTGTTGGCTGCATTCCTGCTCCATGCACCCATCCTCATCTTAACGAAATCAAGTATCTCGGGCTGAAGCTTGTCGAGCTCTATTGCCAGGTTTACCGTCTTCTTGAATTCTATGTCCTTGTTGTGGCACAGGCCGCAGTAAGGGTCTATGAGATCCTGCGGGCTAAGCAGCCTTCCGCAGTTGTCGCACTGGTCCCCGCGCGCACCCTCAAAGCCGCAGTACGGGCATTTTCCCTCTATATATCTGTCTGTCAGGAACCTCTTGTCTATGTTGCAGTATGGCATTACGGATTCCACTTCCTTTATGTATCCGTTCTTGTCAAGGGCTTCAAATATCTCGTACACTGCCTTCTTGTTGCTTTCGGAATTAGTCTTACCGTAATGCGTGAAACTGCATTCGAAGCTCTCGAAAACTTTTTTCATGCGCTCGTGCACGCTGTCGGCCAGGTGCTCCGCGCTGACTCCCTCTTTGAGAGCCCTTATTTCTATTGGGGTACCATGCTGATCCGAGCCGCATATGAATATGGAATCGCGGCCTGCCAGCTCCTCATATCTATGGAATACGTCAGCAGGCAGTATTGAACCCACAAAGTTGCCCAGATGAGGCATTGCCTCCGAGTAAGGCAGGGCTGAAGTTATTATGGTTTTTTTGGTATTCTGCTGCATCTATCCTCACTGCGCCGCTTGAATGCTATAGATATATGACAGAAGCCTATAAATAATTTAAATCACAATCAAATTCAGGCTGTTCCTCTAGTGCGGCTTATCCGGTGCTTAACCTTGGAAGATGCTGTCATATCTGCAATAAAATCGCGCTTTGACGAATTCCTGGAAATGTATTACAGGGAGGAAATAGATGACATAATAGTTGCCTTTCCTGAAAAGCGCAGCCTGGCTGTCAGCATTGCCGATTTGGCCAAATTCGACCCTAACATGGCCAGCGAGCTAGTCAACAATCCCGATGTTGTAGTGCGCGCTGCGAACGAATCGCTCAAGTCCAAGCTTGCCGACGTGCAGCTAGGCATACACGAGCCCCATGTCAGATTCTACGGCCTCACGATAAACAATCCCCTTGTCCAGGACGTCGGCTCGTCCTATATATCTAAGCTTATCGCTCTTGACGGCCTGATAGTCAAAAGGTCCGAGATAAGCCCGAGGGTAAGGATAGGAGTATACGAATGCACCTTCTGCGGCGCAAGGCAGACCGTCCAGGCCGACAAGGATCCGGTCCCGGAGATATGCAGGGAGTGCAAGAGAAAATCGCTCAAACAGGTTCCGGAGGAATCACAGTTCATAAACCTGCAGAAGATAGCGGTCCAGGATCCCCTGGAAAAGCTAAGGGGCAACACTCCGACGTGGCAGCTTGAGGTATGGCTTGAGGACGATCTCGTCAATACTGTCATACCCGGAGACAGGATAGAGCTTACCGGGGTCTTAAGGATAAGGCCGCGAAAGAACCAGAGGGGCAAGACAGAGCAGAACCTATACACTATGTTTGTCGAATCGATTTCAATAACGCCCAAGCAGAAGGAGTTCGCAGAGCTTTCGATAACAGAAGAGGAAGTAAGGGAAATAAGGGAGCTTTCCAAGGATCCGCAGATATTCGATAAAATAAGCAAGTCGATAGCCTCGTCAATATACGGGCACGACGAAATAAAGCAGGCGGTAGCCCTGCAGCTCTTCGGAGGCACGATGGGCAAGACGCTGGTCGACGGAGGCATAATCAGGAGCGACATGCACATAATGCTCATAGGAGACCCTGGAAGCGCGAAGACGAGGATACTGCAATCAGTGTCGCAGCTTGTGCCAAAGGGCATATACGTAAGCGGAAAATCGGTAACCGGAGGCGGGCTCACCGCAGTTGCGGAAAGGGACGATTTCTCCGAAGGCGGCTGGACCCTGAAGGCTGGAGCGCTTGTTCTTGGCTCTGGCGGCATAGTATGCATAGACGAATTCGACAAGATAGGGCAAGACGACAAAGCAGCGCTGCACGAGGCACTCGAATCCCAGACAATAAGCGTAGCCAAGGCTGGCATAATAGCCACTTTCAGCGCAAGGGCCGCGGTTCTTGCAGCAGCAAATCCCAAATTCGGCAGATTCGATCCGCACCAGTATCCCGCCGAGCAGTTCGACATACCCCCTACGCTGCTTTCGAGGTTTGACCTGATATTCCCGATAACAGACGTCATGAACGAGGACACCGACCGAAACATAGCAAAGCACATACTTGTGCAGCATGAGGCAGCAGGGGCAAGGCTTGCAGACATAAAGGAATTCGAGCAAGTCGAAGAGCCTCCGATAAGCCATGACCTGCTCCGCAAGTACATAGCATATGCTAGGAAGCACATATCGCCAAGGCTGAGCCAGGAGGCAAGCGAGCACATACAAAAATACTACGTAGACCTAAGGAAGACCGGCATGAGGCAGGGAGCTGTTCCAATAACACCGAGGCAGATAGAGGGCCTTGTAAGGATGAGCGAGGCAAGCGCGAAGAGCAGGCTTTCAGAAGTAGTAGAAATATCCGATGCAGAGCTCGCAATAAACCTTAGCAGGTTCATGCTCAAGTCGCTTGCGCTAGACACTGGGGGCCGCATAGACATAGACACGATACTGACCGGCATGCCAAGGGAGAAAGTGGACCGCATGAACTCAATACTCAACATAATAAAGAAGCTCGAGCAGGAGGACAGCAACATAAAGATGCAGCGCGTCATAGAAGAGGCGGAAGCCTCAGGCATAGACTCCGCCACTGCAAGCAAATACCTATCGGAGCTTGAGCGCTCGGGAGACATATACAGGCCCAGGCAGGGAGTCATAAAGCTCGTCCACCACGAGGCAGACTAAGGTGTATCGTTGGAGAAGAGGCTCATCGAAAACAGGCAATTGGTAGGAATACTTACGATGTTCATGCTCGTGCAGTTTGCAGGCATAGCACTGGCAACTCTGTGGTTCAACGGTGCGACATACCAGCAGATAACGAGCTCGCAGATCGTGAGCGGGCCTTCAAACGTGCTGCTTCTCCTCGCATACATAATATTCCTGGCAGCGGTAATGATACTTATATTCAGGTTCTACCACGGTGCCAAGCTTTTCAGGGTCATAGAGGGAGTGGTAATATTCATAGCCTCTTTCTACGTGTTCCTAGTCATCATAGCATACCTTACCCAGAGCTCCAACATCGCGACGATAGGGGCCGCAATAATGGCAATACTGCTTGTAGCTGCAAAGAACAAATGGGTAAGGCTCAAGAATGTCGCGGCCATAATCGCGAGCATAGGCGTTGGGGCCGTCCTTGGATTTGGCTTCAGCTTTATAGCTGCGATAGCATTCATGGGGCTTCTCGCAATATACGACTTCGTTGCTGTTTTTATAACAAAGCACATGATAACGCTTGCAAACGTGGTGGCCGACAACAATCTTGCGTTCATGGTAGACATGAACGAGGTTGAAGCCGTGCCAAAATCCAACTTCAGCAAGAAGGAGCTTTCCGAATACAACAATTACGTGAAATCTTCCGGCCAGAGGGGAAAGAAAATACTTTCGGTAATGAAGAAAACTGGCAGCATGGGCCTGGTGCCGATATCGGCAAACGTGGCCCTGGGCACCGGAGACCTTGCAATACCGCTTATGGTTGCAGTATCAGCATACAAGCTTACCCTGAGCTTCGTTCCGAGCTTTTTCATAGCCCTGGGTGCGGTTCTCGGGCTTATACTTACGATGTTCATACTCAGGAAGTACAAGCGCGCGCTTCCCGCAATACCTCCACTATTCCTTGGCGTCCTTATAGGATTTGCCCTTTACTACCTCGTCTACTACGTCATTTAAGTCCCAGAAGAACCTTATGGACTTTATGTAATCCTTGGATTCAGCAATTTCTATGCTATTCGATATCGCCGCTTTGTACATGCGCCACGAATACCTCTTGTCCATGAAAACAAGCACCGCTCTGTCCTTTTCGCTGCGCACCGCTCTTCCGGCCGCCTGGACCGCTTTTACCACCGCAGGTATTATGTATGCGTAGTCCATCCCCTTTCCGTCGAACCTTTTGTCCAGGTAAGCAATTCTGGCCTTTAACTCGAGGTCAGGAACTGTGAGCGGTATTCCGACTATCACTATCCCCTTGATCGAATTGTTCTTGTAATCCACGCCTTCGCTAAGGCTTCCCCCCATTACTGCCATAAGCGTAGCTCCGTCGTCTTCCATAAAACGCTTCAGCAGCGGCTCGATTGCCGAGCTCTGCATGTCGCGCCTTTGCATGTATCTTTTATCTACGTTGACGTGCCTTGACACGCCGTCCAGCACCGTAAAGCTCGGAAAGAAAACCGCGAGGTTGCCCGGCATGTTCTTGCGTATCTCCTCTATCTTCCTCGCCATCATCATGTACTGCTCGTTGGATCTCTGCGAGAACTTTGTGGTGAAATTCTCGTCAATGAAAGCGATCTTGTTTGGCTTTGGAAAAGGAGACGCGTAGCTTCGCACCTCGGAATTCGCAAGCCCGAACATGTCCGCATACATCTTGACCGGCTCCATCGTAGCGCTCATAAAAACGTTGGCGTAAGCTTCCTGCAGTATCGGCAGCGCCCTGTCCGGATACAGGCAGCTTACGTTGAGCCTTATCCTTCCGTTCCTGTTGACTACGATTTTGGCCGATGAATCATCCGCATCCAGAAAGCCCTTCAGAAACTTTGCCACGTGAAGTATTGCTGATCTCTTTGCATTCTTGGCCTGTATGTATTCAAGCCCTGCTTTTTCAAGCGAATCCACGAGCTTTTCGTATTCGCTTTCCATAAATTCGGTCATGTCCTCCTTCTCCACGAAAGCCTCTGGCATTTTGGCTCCGAGCTTTTTTGCAGCTAACTTCTTTATCGCAAACTTGAGGTAATCGAGGTCTATGCTGCTGTTTATCGCTTTGAGCTCCCTCTCTGCAGCGTCTATGCCCAATTCGGATATGGAAGTGCTGAAGTAGGCGCTAGCTATGTTTATCAGGTTGTGCGCTTCGTCCCATATTATTATGGCGTTTTCTATGCTGTGGCCTATCTTTTTGAGAAAAGTGCCCCTGTTGTAAGGATTTAGCAGGTGCGAATACCCTGCTATTATGACCCTGCAGCTCTTTGCGTATTTTGTCGCTATCTCGTATGCGCATACTCCCTTGCCGTACGAGTAATCAAGCAGAGCGTTGTGCCCGCTTTCTATGGATTCGGACAATCTGGCTTCATTTATTCCGAAGTTTTTCGAGTTTGAAAAGTAAGCGCATTTGCCTGACTTGACAATGCTTTCGCATGCGCTGTAGAAGGCGTCGCTCTCTATCGCATTGACTTTGTCGTTTATGCATATGTTGCGCTTTCCAACTATGTCTGCAAAGCTGAAATCAAGTCCGAATCTCTTTTTTATTCCCAAAACGGCTTCCATCGCTATCTTGTGCTGCGATATCTTCGGCGTAAGGAAGAAAACGTCAAGCCCGTTCTTCAGCGCGAACGTGAGAGCAGCTCCAAGAGACGCGTCGGTCTTGCCTATCCCTGTGGGTGCGTTTACGAATATGTCGCGCCTCTGTTCAAGCGCGGAATAAACGTCGCCTATCATGGCTTCCTGGTTGGGCCTAGGCCTGTCAAACCTGAATAAATAGTCCATAATTTATCTTCTCATGGAAGGGATATAAACTTGAGCGTTTTACATATCGCCTTTTTTATCCATGCGCTGCAATAAGCGCAATGCCTTCTGGAAAATGCATGAACTTATATAATTCTTAATTGTGCATAAGATACATACAAACAGCAATACATGCATAGAACAGCAGCAAAATTAAATTACCATGCCTTTAAGCTTTAAATGTGGTACTGATGCCGGATAATCAAATAAATAAGTCAAATCACGCAATCCTGGCATATTCGGCCCTTTTCGCTGGATTCATAGCGATGCTTTCGGACTTCTACTACATGCAAATCCTGTCCTATTCTGTGGGCCTGATAAAAGGCATAACTTCTATAATAACGGAATACAACATTACCCCGTCCGGCGCTCTCCTCGCATCGCTGTCAGAATCTTCTGCAGTAGTCATAGCAGTACACATCACATACGTGATGCTGCCATTTGCATTGATAATGTTCGCAATAGGCGCGATATGGCTATTGGGAAAGCAAAGCTATAGGGTGCTTGGCATCGGCCTTATCTTCTCTTCTGTTGTGTTCGGGATGCTGCTCGGGGTGTTAAACACAGACTTCTACCTCGGTCCGATACGGGGCCTTGGCCCGTTCCTGGGCGTTGCTCTTGGGATAATAGCTGGCTCTCTAGAGCTTTCATATTCAAGCAGGAGGCATTCTATGCATTCAGCACGCCCGATAAGCATAAACCCGGATACACCGTATTCCAACATGTTAGTGCTCTCTAGGAAGTTCTTTGCAAAGCTCTCAGGAGACATGAGCATACTCGACATGCACTTTGACAACAAGGCAGTGGAAAACCTTCTTCTGCTGCTGAACGGCAACGAGCAGGGCCACGGCTTGATAAGGGTGCTGACAAGCGCAAACAGGCTTGGTTCCCACTTTGAAAGGAGCTATTTCGATTTCAAGGAGGAGTTGTCCAACAAGGGAGTTTCACTAGAGCTCAGGGTTATGTCGGATACGGACGCGCAGCAGCAGCACGAAAGACTTATAATAGACTCGCAGAGTGCGTACAAGATACCTCCAATAAACATAATAAACAAGAAGAGCGAGCACATAGTCTCGATAAACAGGTCCGAGGCTCTTTCCAGATTCGAAGAGATATGGCAGCGCTCAACAAAATACGAGAACTACAACAAAAAACCTCAAAAATAAAAACAAAAATAAAAACAAACCGCAAGCTTTATTACGATTGGCTTTCCTAAAAAGTAAAGGGCTGTAATTTTAAGGCGATCGCACTTTTCGATGCCCAAAATGAACAAAGGTAATGAATATGGGGATGCAAAACCGCGCAATGCTTCTGGCAATACTGCCAATACTGCTGGCAACGATGTCTTTTGCCGGCTTCGTAGGGAACGCAACGATACATGCGCCAGCGGTAATATTGCAGACAAACAACGGCACCCTTACCATAATAAAATTAAATGTGACTACGGGAACAGGCACAGTAAACATAACCGGGCCTTTGAGCGTGGGCCAATCTACAATAAATTCATCTGAGGCTGCAGCCATTGTCGCATCTTCGAAGCTTGGGCTCAACTACAAGAATTACAATTTCCACTACCAAATAAATGACAACTTTGCCAACGTATCCGGTCCGAGCGCCGGAACGGCTATGACCCTTCTTGCGCTTTCCGCTCTTTCGCACAAAAGCCTGCTAGACAATTTTACTGTTACCGGAGTAATAAACTATAACGGCACGATAGGCGAAATAGGCGGAGTATACGACAAGATAGAAGCCGCAAAATCGCACGGGATGAGCTTCATAATGGTTCCATTCGCAGGAAACAATTCGCTGGAAACCGAAATATACTACCTTGCTTCAAGGTATTTTGGCATGCGTGTCATCCCGATAAATAATGTAAGCCAGGCGTTCTTGTATGCCACTGGCAGCGTTCCAGTTTCTGGCTTAAATGTCAGCTTCAACGTTTCGGACAATTACGACATATCCGGAATACCACAGGCAAATCTCTCATGCTCTAACCAGTGCAACCAAACCGCATTGGCAGAGCTTGCAAGTTTTACTCTAAATTTCACCAATGCTTCAATAGGCAATGTCTCGGCTTTCAGCAGGTTCGCTCCAATAGCCAGAAACCTGTCCATAAACGCGTTGGAAGCATCGCAGCTGGCACAGAAGGGCTACTACTACACCTCTGCTGACGTTGCATTCATAGATTTCATAAACAGCTTTATGTTCCAGAATCCAAACCTGAGCATATCGCGCGGACAGGCTCTGCTGAATTCTGTGAGCTACTACTGTAGCTCCATGAATCCTCCGCAGCTCACCCGTTCAAATTATAACGACGTGCTAAATGGGGAGCTTAGGCAACTCTGGGGAAACGTCACAATAAACGCGCTGCTCAGCCAGTACAATTCGACCGCAATAGACTCGGACGGGGTTCTCAGGAACGTATACTCTGCAGCGGAGGCATACGCGTGGTGCAAGGCTGCCGGCCAGATATACTCCGAAAGCTCGCCTTCTGGCAGCTATCAGGCAGTCAACGTTAGCAACCAGCTAAAGCTCGTTGCCCAGTCTGCAATATCCTCTGCATTGTCATCTCCCTATTCGTCTTCGGTTCCGAGCGTTTATATAATAGGGGCAAAGGCTGCATTGGACCAGGGAAACTACGCACTTGCGCTCCTTGATTCCGATTACATAGTATCAGACGAGCACAGCATACCGTCAAACGTTTCGGAAGGTGGAACATACAACGCCACAGCCTCTCTTATAAATTCGTCGCGCTTCGGCGCGTGGGCCACGCAGTTTGCCGATGAAGCGCTTTTCTACATGAACGAATCGTCGCTCGTGTCCCAGCAGAGATCTGCTTCCATGCTTTCCAGCGGCTATTTCGCCGCGCTCCTCGGCAGCAAAATTAGCAATTCTACGAAGGAGATATACGGCATGCTAACTACTGTCCCGGTATCAAAGCCATCGACTGCCCAGCCATCGACCCCAAGCCATGTCCTGCCGCCAACGATAAATATAATAATTATTCTGCTGCTAATCATAATCGCGCTTTTGCTTGCAACTCTGGTGGTTGCATTCATTACTCTCAGCGAGCTCAGGAACGAGCTGAGAGGCAGAAATCAAAGAGGCAAGCGTGCAAGGTGACAATTTATGGCAAACGATTTACCAGGAAAAGTGTGCGTTTCATGCGGCAGGCTTACCCATGAATACAGCGAATTCAAGTGCCCGAGCTGCGGGGAGACAAACATAGTCAGATGCTCCCACTGCAGGGAGATAGCCAATACATACAAATGCAGCAACTGCGGATTCGAGGGACCATAATGGCAAAAGTAGGAGTAGTATTCAACGTATATGCAGAGGAAGGCAAGTTCGACGAGGTTTCCCAAAGCATAAAAGCGAGCCTCAGCCCGGCAAGCATGGATTCGCAGGAGGTTGCTTTCGGCATAAAGGTGCTCAAGGTGTTCTTCACATTCGACGACGATAAGAACAGCTCTTCAAAGATTGAGGAGCAGCTAAAGGCAATATCCGGAGTTAGCCAGGTAGACGTTTCTGAGGAAAGCCTTATATAAGGCGTTCTTGTCCTAAGAGCAATGCATTTGCTTAGTGTCGATTCTAGACAAAATGCTTAATATACGGAGCAATGCTCATTATAATTACGAGCGGAGCGGTGCTTAAATGTTCAAGAGCATACCAACATTTGATATTGATAACAAGTCAAGGCTGGTAACGCAGCTGCCTCTACCTGTCCAGAGCGACGAACAAGCGTTATCCGCCAGGGAAGCAGTAAGGAAGATTGCCGAAGATGTACTGGGCGGAATTCCCAAAGCTAGGATCTCTGTAAGCAACGACGTTTCAGATCCGTCTAGCTTGGTAAGGGTCGACAAGTATGAATTTCTAATAAACAGCCTAAGCGAAGGGCGCAGAACCCTTACAATACGGGCACACTGTGAAGACCCATACAATCCAAAGGAAATTAATGAATTCGTTTCAGTAATGGAAGCGGCAAAGAATTACCTTGAAGCGGAAGGATGAGCCATGTTGCCCGCCATCACAAAGCTTGGCTGTGCTTCCAACGTTTTTTGCACATTCCATAAAAACCTTAAATTCTAATCCTAGTTGTCAGGGTTGCATGCATGATAAAATCAATAAAACTAACCAACTGGAAGACCCATGATGACACAAAAATAGAATTCCAGAAGGGAACCAATGTTATAGTCGGCCTAATGGGTGCCGGAAAAAGCTCCATGATGGATGCAATGTCATTTGCACTTTTCGGAACTTTTCCGGCACTTGAACACAGGCGCTACAAGGTAGAAGACATAATAATGAACAGGCCAAGCAGGAAGGCCGCAGCAAGCGTTGAGATTGAGCTGGCTCTGGGTGACGATACATATACAATAACCAGGACCATAAGCAGGAGCAAGAAGGCAGAAGCCAAAATAGAGAAGAACGGACAGTATCTCCAGACGCAGTCAGAACGTGTAAACGAAGAGATAGAATCCATACTTAAAATAAATTACGAAGTCTTTTCGCGCGCCATATACGCGGAGCAGAACAGGCTGGATTATTTCCTAGAGCTTAGGAAGGGAGAGCGCAAGAAGCAGATAGACGAGATGCTTGGCCTTGACAGGTTCGCCCTTGCCGAGGAGAACGCAACCTCATTGAATAATGCGCTCAAGTCCTATATACAGGAGGACGAAAAGCTGATAGAGAGCGCCGACCTGAAGTCAATGCAGGACAGGTCCGAGGCCCTGCGCAAA
Organism: Microcaldota archaeon; assembly: GCA_027339055.1. Lineage (GTDB taxonomy): Archaea > Micrarchaeota > Micrarchaeia > Micrarchaeales > Micrarchaeaceae > Micrarchaeum_A. The sequence continues at coordinate 37,058 of DAHWRK010000005.1, forward strand.
GAGCAGAAGGAGGAAAAAGAAAAGGCGGAAGGGCTATCAAAAGCCGCAAAGTCGCTGCGAGAAGAACTCCTGACAATTAAGCAGGAATATCAAAAAATGAAGGAGCAGGCAGATGCAAAGGCAGCTCTTTCGAAAGATATTGCAAGCATAGAGAGCAGGCTTTCCACTCTTTCATCACAGCTGGAAAAGATAAAGCTTCCAGAGAAGACCAAAAAGGAACTGGAATCGGAGGGCTCAAAAATTGCAGAGGAACTCAGGTCAGTGGACAAGGAAATAGAATCGCTTCTAACGAAGGAGAAAGACGCCATAAAGAAGCGCTCAACTATAGATGCACAGCTGAAGCAGTGCATTTCGGATGCGGAAAAAGAATCAAAGATAAAAAACGAGATAGGAAAATCGGACTTAGAAGAGATAAAATCCTTGATAAATTCCAAGAGCAACGAGGCAAAGGCAGCGGTTTCAGGCCTTGCAGATTCGCGAAGCAGGCTTGCAGAGGCCCAGAAGTGGCTTGACGAGCTCAGGAAGCACGAAAGCAATTGCCCGATATGCGAAAGGCCGCTCAGCGAAGAGCTCAAGAAGCGCCTCCTCGAGGAAAGGGATTTCCTGATCAAAAAGCTCAAAGAAGAAATATCCGCCAACGAGCAGAAGGTAACCTCGACAGAAAAGGAGCTTTCCGCGCTTAATTCAAAGTTCAACGAGATAAACGCCTTGATTGCAAAGCTCGCGTCTTACAAGGGCTCGTCCGAAAAAGTCAAAATCCTGCGTGCCGAAATGGTTTCTGCCGAAGCGCATGTTGCCGAACTCGAGAAGGCAGCCGAAGCGATCAAGCCAAAACGCGATGCATTGGCCGAAAAGTCCGAAAAGAACAGGTCAGAAACAGAAGCCATAAATCGTGCCGATTCGATAAAATCAGAGATAGAATCTTCAAAAAAGGCTTTGGACGAGGCGAACTCCAGAATATCAAAAATAAAGGTTACGGACAAGGAATTGGAAGAGCTGCGCGAGAGCTACAACGCAAAGAACGCAGAATACGCAAAGACAAATGCGGAACTAAAAGCGTCTTCAGAAGCTTCATCGAAGCTTCAGCTCCAGCTGGAGGAAATAATAAAGTCAATAGCAAGGCTCAACGAAATAGAGCAAAAGGTATCGGAAAGGCGCAGGATTTCAGCCGAAATTATGCGTTTCAAGAATGCGCTTATAGATACAGAAGCCCAGCTTAGGACAAGGCTCGTATCTTCGATAAACGAGCTGCTCGAGCAGCTGTGGCTCGGGCTATACCCGTACGGGGACTATTCCAGCATAGCGCTCAGGGCATATCCTGACGACTATTCTCTTGAAGCTGCGGTAACGATAGAAGGCGAGCAGACATGGGTTCAAGTAGACGGTGTCTCCAGCGGCGGCGAGCGCAGCATAGCGTGCCTTGCGCTCCGCATAGCCATGTCAATGGTTATAGTCCCGAATCTCAAATGGCTCATACTGGATGAGCCTACGCACAATCTTGACGCACAGGGAATAGCAAAGATGATAGAGGTATTTAGCAATTCCTTGCCAAGCCTAGTCGAGCAGATATTTGTCATAACGCATGACGACGCGCTCAAGCAGGTTCACAACGCAAGGATATACGAATTCAGCAGGGACAAGTCAATAAACGAGCCCACAAAAATAGATACGGGCTAATGCTCTAGATGAAGGTAGATAAAATGGAAGAACAGAAAGAAGAATCAATAAGTTTTGAAAATGGCAAATGGATAACTCCGGACCACCCCACCATACCTCTCGTATACGGGGACGGAATAGGCCCGGAAATAACTGCTGCATCTGTATCGATAATAGATGCTGCTGTTGCAAAGGCATACAGCGGCTCGAAGGGCATAAACTGGCTGCGTGTGGAAGCAGGCGAAGAAGCACAGAAAAAATACAACACCGGCCTTCCGGAAGAGACCCTGGCCACTATAAAGGCATATAAAATAGTCTACAAGGGGCCGCTAACTACTCCGGTGGGCTCAGGGTTCAGGTCTTTAAACGTCACGCTCAGGATAATGCTTGACCTTTATGCAAACATAAGGCCAGTAAAATACATAGAAGGCCTTGACAGCCCGCTCAAATATCCTGAAAAAGTCGACATGGTTATATTCAGGGAAAATACTGACGACATATATACCGGAATAGAATGGCCGTACAACAGCGCCGAAGCGGAGAAGGTCAGGGAGTTCCTTAAAACGTCGATGAACGTCAACATAGATCCCGATGCCGGCATCGGCATAAAGCCGATGGGCAAGGCCAAGACGCAGAGGATAACGAGGATGGCAATAAAATACGCAATAGAAAACGGAAGAAAATCCATAACCGTAATGCACAAAGGCAACATAATGAAATATACGGAAGGGGCGTTCAAGGACTGGGCTTACGAGGTTGCGCAGAAGGAATTCGGCGACAAAATAATAACAGAAGATGAATTGTACTCTAAATACAATGGCAAGATTCCGCATGGAAAGATACTTTTCAACGACAGAATAGCGGACAACATGTTCCAGCAGATAATAACCAAGCCGGAGCTGTACGACGTGATACTGGCTCCGAATCTCAACGGCGATTACGTGTCAGACGCATGCGGTGCGCTCATAGGCGATATAGGCGTCCTCGGCGGCGCAAACGTTGGCGCCGAGGGTGGAATGTTTGAAGCCGCGCACGGCACCGCTCCGAAATACGCCAATAAAAACGTAGCAAATCCCATGGGCCTGCTGAAAGCCGGGGAGCTCATGCTAATATTTATGGGATGGACCGAAGCCGCAGAGCTTATATCCAAGGCCGTAGAAAAGGCAATGAAGGAGCGCAAGGTCACTCCCGACATAGCAAGGTTCATGGGCGTAGACGCTCTGGGCACAAAAGAATTTGCCCAATATCTCGTGGATGCGATAAAGTCAGCATGAGCGCATGCTCATGCCGCGTCCTCGGCTGACGCCATTACGTAGTTCAGGAAAACATCTTCCGGCTGTGCTCCTTCAAACGAGTATTTGTCGTTTATGACTATCTTAGGCACTCCCATTACTGCGTATTTCTTTGCCAAGTCCATGAATTCCGAAGCCTCTATCATGCTGCTCCTGACGAACTTGCTCTCCATCGCAAACTGGTGCGCTATTCTGACTGCTTTCGGGCACCAGGGGCACGTCGGAGTCACAAATACCTTTATGTCCACGTGTTTCTTCAGACCGCTGAGCTTCTTCTTCGTGTTTTCCGAAAGGGTTGTCGAATTCCTGGATGCGTCTATTATGTCGCCAACCAAAGAAGCGAATTCATGCCCTGCTGGTATGCCCTTGTAAATCACTCCGTAAATGCGCTTTCCGCCAATAACTGTAGACGGCGCGGCATCAACCCCAAGGAACTTTGCCTCGCTCTGGTGCTCGTTTATGTCGTATACCGTGAGCTTTATCCTGCTGTCTATGGAGCTAAGCTCTTCAAGCAGCTTCAGGTTTTCCCCGCAGTATTCGCATCTATCCTTAGAATCCGTGAAATACATTACGGAGACGTCATCCGACATCTCCTTCTTGAAAGTCTCTTCTAGGGCTTTCCTGTCCCCGTCGTTCAGCATGCTCGTCAAATCACCAAAACCTTATCATGGCAGAAATATGTTTAAGTCATATCTCGTCTATGCCGTAGCTCCTCTTTTCGTTGCTCGGCCCGAACTCGCTGCTTTCAGAGCTTCCGAGTATCGACGGGCTTTTCACACCGGTGAATATCGCTATGAGCTCTATCTTGCCGTTGTATGCGGGATCAACCCTGGCTCCCCATAATATGTTGGCATTCTGGGATATGTGCTCCGTCAGCTTCCTGCCTATCTCGTTTGCCTCTCCCAATGTCAGGTCGTCGCCTCCGGTTATGTGCATTAGCACTCCTGTAGCTCCGTCATAATCCACGTCAAGAAGCTTGTTCTTCAGCGTGTCTTCGACAGCTTCATCTACCTTGTTGGTGCCCTTGCCTTCGCCTATGCTTATCATGGCAAGCCCGCCGCTGTTCATCACGGCTTTGACATCTGCGAAATCTAAGTTTATGAAGCTTGGGGTATTTACCGTTTCGGTAATCCCCTTTACTGCCCTATACGCCACTTCGTCGGCAACCCTGAACGCCTGCTCGAGGGCAAGGTTCTGGTACAGGCTGACAAGCCTCTGGTTGTCTATGACTATGAGCGTGTCTACGTTCTTCCTTAGGTCCTGTATGCTCTTCATCGCGACCTGCAGCCTTACTTTCTCCAGCCTGAACGGGAATGTGACTATGCCTATAACTATCGCTCCGTTTTCCTTGGCTATGCCTGCAGCTACTGGGGCAGCGCCTCCTCCTGTTCCGCCGCCCATTCCGGCGCATACGAAAACCAGGTTGTAGCCATCTAAAGCCTTCTTGAGGTCGCCCCTTGAGTATTCAGCGGCCCTCGCTCCCATTTCAGGGAAGCCTCCTGCTCCCAGGCCCTTTGTCAGCGGCCCGCCGATAAGTATCCTGTTTATTGACGGATCCAGGCTGTTGAGGTGCTTGGAGTCCGTATTGACGGCTATGAAGCTGGCGCTCTTTATGCCCTGCTTTACCATCCTCTGTATCGTGTTGCTGCCTCCGCCGCCAAGTCCGCATACTGCAATCTTGGCCTTGAAAAGCGTATCATCAAAATCATTGTTGTTCAAAGCGTTGTCCAAGAGCTCCATGGTGTCACCTGCAAAACATACTCAATTAAAGTTTAAATGTATAATCCTAAATACCTGAGCCGGGATTTCCAAATCTTTTTATAGGTTTTTATGCTAAACTATTATCGCTAATCTCTTTTCTCAGGAGCATTAGATTTTTTTAGGAGTGTTTATAATGACAAGGCTAAGACCGGCAAGGACTTTTAGGTATATATTTTCGCAGGCGTGGGCTAGGTACTCGCAGAAGAAGCCCAGAAAGAACTACATAAGGGCAAAGCCGCACACGAGCCTGCTGGTTTTCAACATGGGCGTAGACAAGCCCGATTTTGACACGGTCCTTACGCTAACGACAAAGCAGGCCATACAGCTTCGCTCGAACTCGATAGAATCGGCAAGGCAGATGATAAACAAGCACATGGAGCTCACGTCACCTGGCGATTTCTACTTCAAGGTTCTTGTGTACCCCCACATGATAATAAGGGAGCACAGGATGGCAACGGGCGCAGGAGCAGACCGTATATCGCAGGGAATGAGCCACGCTTTCGGCAAGCCTGTGAGCGTAGCAGCAAGGCTCAAGGAAGGGCAGCCTGTCTTCATGGTCAAGACAAGGGCAAAGAACGTGCCTCATGTCAGGGAAGCCTTCAGGAGGGCATCATCAAAGCTCTCAGGGCTTTACAAGCTCAACATAGAGCAGGCCCAGCAGGCAAAGAACTGAGCAACTGAAATTTTACATCATATGCCTGCAAAAGCCAACAGGCATAAATATTACTTTTTTTAAATGCTAAACCAGTGTTTACAATGCGCATACTCATACAGTTTCCCGAAGGGCTAAAGCAGAAAGCTCTGGAATATGCCGAAAGCCTTGAAAAGGAAGGCAACGAGGTATTCGTATCCGCTTCTCCCAACTTCGGCGCGTGCGACCTCGCTTTGGACGAAGCCAGGAACCTGAAGGTCGACAAGCTCATACACTACGGCCATGCGGAATTCAACAAGGTCGACTTCAACGTGGAATATGTCCCATACGAGATAGAT
>DAHWRK010000006.1 GCA_027339055.1 Microcaldota archaeon
ATGTGCTAAGGAGGGCCGCAATAAACTCAGTGAAGACTTTTGCAATAGACTCGGTTACGTTCTACGAAAATACAAGCCCCATGTTCGACGAATACATCGCGCACAGGATAGGCCTGGTGCCAATAATCACTCCCTCTTCCGGATACAAGGATGAAGACGAGATCCTTTTCACCGCAGAAGCAACAGGCCCGATAACCGTTTATTCGAAGGATCTCCAGAGCACAGACAAAGAGGTCAGAGTAGCCTCCGAAAGAATCCCTATAATAAAGCTAGGCACGGGCCAGCGCATCAGGATTGACGGCAAAGCGAGAATGGGGACTGCAGTAAAGCATGCCAAGTTCCAGCCAGGGCTCGTGGCAGTCGAACCGACTGGCGACGATTCATTCAACTTTTACATTGAATCATTTGGCCAAATGCCACCCAAAGAAATCATTAATAAGGCTTGCGACACAATAAAGGAAAGAATTAAGGAAGTCTCTAAGGTAGCTAAGAAGCTCTAACCCATGCGGGGGTGGCAGAGCATGGCCAAATGCGCAGGACTGAGGAGTTTTGCACAAAACTTAGAACTCCTGTGTCTTTAGTGACTGCGTGAGTTCAAATCTCACCCCCCGCATAAAAATCATGGTGAAATTCATGAAGATAACCCCAGAAAGGAAGGACATACGCGATGCCATTAGCATGCTCTCCGAAATGTCGAAGGGCGAGAACGCAAAGCCAGTGGCAAAGAAGCTCTACAGCCTCATTGCGGTGCCGAAAAGGAGGCGCGTCAGCGTTAACCTGTACAAGATAGACAAGTACACCAAGGAAGGCGACAATGTCATAGTGCCGGGAAAGGTTCTTTCCATAGGCTCGCTGAGCCACAAGGTGAACATTGCAGCCCTTGAGTTCTCCGGCAGTGCGCTGGAGAGGATAAGCAAAGCCGGAAGCAGCACTTCCACCATAAAGGAAATGGTAAGCAAGAAAAACGTTCGTATTATAATATGATGGTGCTCTGAATGCCTGAAAGGTTTGATATTGAGAAATGTTTAGTATACGATGCCGACGGGCAGGTTCTGGGAAGGATAGCCAGCATAATAGCCAAGAACCTGCTGGAGGGCAATGACGTAGCAGTCGTAAATGCGGAGAAGGCGATAATAAGCGGGAAGCGCAAGCCAATGGCCGCCAAGTACAGGACAAGGCTTAACCTTCAGGAGAAGGAAAACCCAGAGCACTCGCCGTACTGGTCGAGGAGGCCGGACATGCTGTTCAAGCGCATAGTCAGGGGAATGCTTCCGTACAGGAGGCCTCGCGGAAAAGAAGCCTTCAGGAAGCTCAGGGTCTTCATGGGCGAGCCCGAAGCGCTCAAATCCAAGGAACGCATAAAGCCAAAAATCAAGGGCGCAAAGGAGATATACGCAGGCTACATAACGCTTAAGGACCTGTCCAACACTCTTGGATATAACATAGACAAATGATGATATTTATGGCAGAAGCAGAAGTTGAAACAAAGCAGGAGCAGAAGGCCGAACCGCAGAAGGAGGAATCCGAAAAGCCCAAGAAGGCTTCAAGGTCTAAAAAGAAACCGGCAAAGAAGGCTGCCAAAGTTGTCACCGTTAAAAGCAAGAGAAAGCGCAGCATTGCCAGAGGGGTAGGAAAGCCTGGCTCCGGAATAATAAGGATAAACGGCATGAACGCGATGACGATGAAGCCGGAAGAGATAAGGCACGAAATACTAAGGCCTGTGTACTTCAATGAGATTACAAAGGGCATAGCTGACGGCCTTGACATAAGCATAAACGTCAAGGGCGGCGGCATAAGCGGAAGGGCCCAGGCTTCAGGAAGCGCCATAGCAAAGCTCATAAGCGAGTTTGCAGGCTCCGACACGGTAAGGAAGGAGTACATGCGCTACGACAGGCATCTGCTGAAGGACGACGCGAGGCGCGTGGAGCCAAAGAAGTTCCTCGGACCAAAGGCAAGGGCCCGCAACCAGACTTCATACAGATGATCGGTTTTCCGGCTTTTGCCGGTTTTTATGCTTAAGATGATAACATGATGATACCTGTGCGCTGTTTCACATGCGGCGCTGTTATAGGAGACAAATGGGAAGACTACGACAGGCGCGTCAACAAGGAGCATGAGGACGGCGCCAAAGTCCTCGACAGCCTAGGCCTGAAAAGGTATTGCTGCAGGCGCATGATGATAAGCAACGTCGAGCTGATAGACGAATTCGTCGAGAGCGGCAGGAAGTGATAGCAAGGTTATTTATAGGTATTTCGGCAAAATATTCGTGCATGGGGCCGTCTGCTAGCTTGGTAGGCTTCCAGCTTGGGGTGCTGGCGACCCGAGATCCTGTGCACGGGAATTCAAAAGCATTCCAAATGCTGAAAATCTCGGCGGCCCCAAAGGTGTTAAAATGAGCGAAGAAGGATTCATAGTAGATCAGAACGGTTATCTTGAAGCGGGAATACACATAGCCACAAAGGTCAAAAGCCCTGGCATGGAGCGCTTCATATACAAGGTCAGGGACGACGGGCTTTACCTGCTCGACCTCAAGACAATAGACACAAGGATAGCAATAGCGGCCAAGATGCTGGCAAGATACGACCCTAGGGACGTGATAATAACGGCTTCGAGGGTCTATGCCATTGCAGCTGCGGAAAAGTTCGCAGAGACCATAAAGGCCAAGTTCATAAAGGGGAGGGTTACACCCGGCATATTCACAAACCCGCTGAGGGAGGATTTCACAGAGCCCAAGCTTATAATGATAAGCGACTCGAGGAACGAGAAGCAGGCGATAAAGGAAGCCAGCAAGATAGGCATACCTATCATGGCCCTGAGCGATACGGACAATTCAATGAAATTCATAGACCTGGTAATTCCGGCCAACAACAGGGGCAGAAAATCGCTGGCGTTCATATACTACCTGCTTGCGAGGGAAACGCTCAAGAACAGGGGCGACATAAAGTCCAACGAGGAGTTTACGCTAAAGGTTGAGGACTTCGAAGCGAAGATAGAGGCGCAGAAGGCGCAGTCGTACGCTTCGCAGTAATCTCTATCCTTTTTATTGCTTATTTTCTTTTTCGTGCCTATCTGCAGCGATTTTCAGAAAGGAATGAAAATCAGCCCTGCCATAAGGTAAGCTATTATTGCCAGGGCCATGGCTCCAAGGCTGAGGTTCCTGGAAAGCCTGAAGAAACCTTCCGAATGCCTGCCTAAAACATATCCAACTGCGACGTAAGCCAGCATGATGTCTACTGCTGCTATCGGCACAGCATAAGCCAGATTCAGCCTGAAAGGCACGCTGAAGAATAACATGAAAACGCTTATGAGTATGGCTTCTATGTAGAGTATGAATGCAAGCTGCGAGCTGCGCGGCTTTCCTATATAGAAAACAATGTTCCTTATCCTTCCCGCATGCACGTCGCCATCATAATCCCTTACCATTCCGTGTATTTCCCTGGCAAGCCCGCTGAGGAAGACAACAAAGGAAATGAATACTATCGTTGCCGAAAGGGCGTAGCTCACTGCGTAATTGCCGTATATGAAAGGAATCACCATGGTGAAAGCTATGTACACGTTTCCAAGCAGGGGTATGTGCTTAAGCCTGTAGCTGTAAAGGTATGCCAGCGCAGCGAATATAACCGCTATAACAAATGCGGCCCAATTTACTAACGCCGAAGCCGCTATCCCCAAGAAGAAGACTATTGCAGTTATTCTGAGCGCGCCCTTGGGCTTTATAACGCCTGTGACCAAGGGCCTTTTCTTTCCATTGGCCCTGTCTATGCTTATGTCAAAATAATCGTTTATAGCGAACGCTCCCATGCTAATGAGTATTGGCGGTATTATCGAAAGGACCAAAAGCTCATAGCTTGGAACCCTTCCAATTGCTATTATTTCAGCCGCTATCACCGCAAGCGCAAGCATTATGCTGTGCTCTGCCCTGGTAAGCCTAACGAACGCCGAAACAATGCTTTCACCTCTTCTATGCTTGCCCACGTAATACGCCTGCAATTTAAGCTAGGAGTATTCGGTGAGAAATGATTTTAAATGCTACTGCCCCAATTCAAACAATGAGAGAGCAGCTCAAACGCATATTCATTAAGGATAATGCCAAATCCGCTATAGAAATGCTTAGCGTATACGCTCGGGTGGCTCCTGATAATCGCCATATTCGTTGCCTTCATATTCGTGATTTCGGGTCCAAAAGCCCCAACCGACCGATGTGATATAATGAACGATGAAACGGATGCGAATAACCCGATTACAGTTTCAAGCACTGAAAATAATTTTTCCGGCCAAGAATACGTGCCTCCTTCTGCTCCAGAATCAGAACCGCTTACCAGAAAGCACTTCCTGAAATATACGATTGCAGTAATGGCAATAATTGCAGTCCTTGGCATAATCGCCTATTCATACTTTCACGCAAGCTTAGCTCCGATAACAACTACAATAACTGCAACAACATCAAAAATAACTACGACAATACCTAAAACGACTTCGTCTATTGTTCCATCGGTTACCACAACAATAATCCCTAACCAAACTAACGCTACTGGTAAGATTATTTTCGGAAGAATACTGAATTCTACAAATGTGCTAAACGGGATAGCGTTTGCATCAGATTACAACACTTCTACGGATACGTATCCCTATTCGGACAAAAATATAAGCTACTACGTTTACAGCAGGCTTTATGCTGTGGGTGCCTTGTATCATATTATGTCTTATAATTTGCCACGGAATCCGGCAATATACGCACCGTTGGACAATTTGACAAAAAATAGTACATATCCAACTGCAATAGAAATTAACATTATGAAATTCAATGATTCCAATTCTGCAAATTATACATACAAGTTCTATTACTATCCTGTAAACGGAACTGGCTATTTCTACTTTAGCAAGAATGCGACGTTAATATATAGTTCAGTGGATGTCAATAATGCAAATTCAACCATAAAAAACGAAGCATATTACAATACTTCCATAATCGGTTCGGCAGCAAGTTTGAACGGCAGCACAATGCTTAACGGAATGGTGATATCTTCCGGATTGTCCGGTAAGTTGTTCAGAAATTATGACCAGTATGAAGTCTCTGTGCCGCCTTATAAAAATTACATAATAGTTCTGAACGCGTTTTTCCCTGCTGGAAAAGTTAACGAATCTTATGTAAACAATTTGGCATACAAGCTGTACTTAAAATTAAAATCCAACTACGGCCTACTGCAATAAAGTAGGCCAAGAGAAAGTTGTGCACACGCTTGGGGATGGGGAAAAAGCCCAAATGGCCTCTTATCTTCATAATAACTATTGCTGCACTTGATTTCGTATTAGCACACCGTTCTTCCATAATCTCAAAACATGGGTTTATCTATCCGAATTTATTCAATCTGGCATATGCCATTTTGAACCCGCGACCGCCCGGTCCGAAGCCGGGTGCGCTATCCAAACTACGCTACAGATCCACGGAGTTATTTGCAAGCTTTCCTACAAATAGCTTAGTTGCTGAAAGAACACTTATGAGGCTTTCATTAATGATGCCCTGTGTTCTATCCACAACTTAATTAACCTGGTTTAGAAAAATGTCATATTTGCTGCCTATATTGCTTCTGTTCCTGTGCCTAAATCTAAATTCCCCCTGTGCAATAAAAACTGATTTAAATGCTACTGCCTCAATTTAAACGATGAAAGAGCAGCTCAAACGCATATTTATTAGGGATAACGCCCAATCCGCTATAGAAATGCTTAGCGTATACGCTTGGGCGCTCCTCATAATCGCCATATTCGTTGCCTTCATATTTGTGATTTCGGGCCCAAAAGCCCCGATCAGCTATCTTCCTTCGGTATGCAACATAGAGCCCCTTCTTCCCTGCGTCCAGAGCACGCTGACAAGTATAAACACTGCACACAGCATACCTATAAAATATACTGTCGTTTTAGTCGACAGTTTGGGAGTCGGAATGTACCTTCCCTCAAACGCTATAAGCGTTACACTCACCAATATAGGACGCCCCGGCACAAATATCTATAACGGGACATGCCTGCCAAAAAATGTGAGTTCAGGCACCAGGGTAATATGTGCTGTCTCCATACCTGGAACTACGGAGCCATCACTTGGCAGTACTACGGCAGCCACTTTTGACCTTCATTACTATACATGCAAATCAGGAGTATGCACGGGCCCATATGTAACTGCAGGATCGTCTACGCAATCAATGAGCCCTGCATATGTTCCCTTTTACAATGTTACGCTTTACGCAAGCCCAACCAGCGGTGAGATAGTCATAAATGGCGTGATATACCATAACAATGTCACAGTCCCGTTGACTTCTGGAACTTATACTCTCTATGCAGTATCTCCGGTTGGCTACGCTTTCGGCTCATGGGCGATAAGTTCCGGCGCATCGAGCCTGAGCTCGCTAAGCGTCGAACCAACTACGCTAATATTGCGATCAAATGTTTCAATCACTGCAAATTTCAAGGTTTCTGCCACAACAAGCACAATATACACTAGCACAAGTACTTCAACCACCTCAACCTCTACGACGTCAACATCCACCACAACCTCCACCTCCACAACCACTTCCACCTCCACAACCTCAACCTCAACTTCAACCACATCCACATCCACCACAACCTCCACATCCACCACAACCTCCACCTCTACCACAACCTCCACCACAACCTCTACTACAACCTCTACAACCACCTCAACTACTACCACTTCAACCTCTACCACCACATCCACCACAACTTCTACAACCACCTCAACTACTACCACAAGCACAATAACGCAATTGGACTTCGGAGTGATTGCAGCAGTAAGTCCATCAAATCAGGAAATGCCACCATACGAAACCAATCCAACATTGCCTACTGGCTATGGCGTAGAACAGCAGGGGCCGTGGACTACTAGCACTACTGGATATGCCTATGGCACGAGCGGTTATCAGGGCGACGTATACCAAGGCATGACCGTAGTTGCATTTCCCAGCGATACGTCCGATCTTAACAACAACAATGTTGCTTGTTCTGCTCCTTACGATTCGCAACTTTCAATCGCCAATACTACAATAACTCTGCCCCAGTCAGAAACAGTAAGTATAGCAATAACAACTGACGACGGAATGGAAGTGTACTACAAACCAACCAGCTCTACTTCATGGTCAAATGTATTCGGAGGCTCCGCATGGAAAGGAGAAGGCGCTACTAATTATGGCCCAGACAGCATATCCCTTTCGAGCGGTAGCTACAACTTCCTTGTTATGTGGATTAATCAATGTGCCCCCGGTACACAAGTAATCAGTATCGGCGGTCTTACTGCTTCGGCTTCAACGCCTGCACCTACAATAACTACAACAACCTCCACAACCACCTCTACAACAACCTCAACCACCACCTCTACCACAACCTCCACAACAACCTCTACAACAACCTCAACCACCACCTCTACCACAACCTCTACAACAACCTCAACCACCACCTCTACCACAACCTCTACAACAACCTCAACCACCACCTCTACCACAACCTCCACATCCACCACAAGAACAACAACATCTTCACAGACAGTTGTTTATACCGACGGTTCAGTCTACGGCAACATGAGCATACTGATGTCAAACGGCACAGAAATACCTGCAAAGGACGTTAAGATTGGTGATTTCATAATGTCCTACGACTTTGCTACTGGAAAACTTGCCCCATCGGCGGTTACATCCGTGCAAGTATTCGAAACAAACAACACGTATGTATTCAACGGCAACCTGCGCGTAGATTCGAATGAGGTCCTTTACGTTAACGGAGGATGGATGAAAGCCTACAACACCAAGATCGGCGACAGCCTCTACGTGCCTGGCTCCGGGAACGTTACAATATATTCAATAAAAATATACGATAATAAGGGGGGTCACGTGTATGACTTCCTTGCCAGCCCTTACAACAATTACGTCGCAGACGGCTACGTAATAGATTTGCAAGAAAGCTGACAAGTGCATAAAGTAAAATTGTAAAAGTGATGTCAATGCAAATGGAAAATCCCGGCGAAGGACAAGACGTGCCACATTCAGAAGCAATGCCTTCGGAACTGCCTGAGCCTACACCTGCTCAGACCTCTAGCCCTGCTAGAGGCAGTCGCATTTCCCACTATATAGTCGGAATAATCGCAGTTCTGATACTTTTCGCAGTCGTGGCTCTGATATTGCAAGGTAGTAATTTCGGCATAAGCCCAAAGCCAACATCTTCTGCAACAACCGTTACAACTACGGTGTCCCCATCTTCTAACGTGCAACTGAACATAAGCGTAAATTCATCGATGGCGGTGCCGTTGCTGTTTGGCATACTTAACAAGTCTAATTACTTTCTCCTCCTTAACACCACAATAAAAAATTTCACACTGGGGGCTGACAACATAACCTCTGAGCTTTCGACAGCCAGGATATACGGGCTCAATTTCACTGAAAATCTCACCGATTCTCCTGTGGAATTCCCACCGGGATATAATCTCTCCATACCGTCTGCATACTCGCGCTACACATTCCCCATAAGTACATCCATATTTGCCTACGAGGAGCGAAACGTGGCGGAAGCGGTAAAATATTACAACTTTGAGAGAAAGCAGGTCATATTCGGAAGCTCCAACGTAACGATTCCGGTACACAACATAACGGTGTACTATGCCGCCAACTTCTCTACTTCGTTCCTCAAAAAACCGGGATACAACTACACCACAATAGACAGCGAATACACGATACCGTCAGGCATATCCGGGCTAAATCTCACTGCAGTATCGATATTGCCGTTCTACAGAAATACGGAGTGGTACCTGATACAGGCGCAATACCACAACTACTTCATAGTGTTCAGCTACTTCGGAGTGCTCCACTACTTTAATCAGAGCACAGCTCTAAAGATAGCTCAGCACTATATAAACACGACGATAAAATGACCTTGCCCAAGAAAGGCATTATCATAGCCGTTTTCGTATTGGTAATAATTGCAGCATTAATGGCTATGCGCTCCAACAGCAATATTGTCAGTATCGGCACCAGGCTCAATGTTTCCGCAGCTGCATTAAGTTCTGTATTTTCGGGCTATAACATATCCACAGTCACGAGCAAATACGAAGTGTTTTCAGGAACTCTCAAATCTGAGGGATATGTGAGTGCGTCGGATGAGGTTTTCAGTGCGAATAACGAATCCAATAAATTGCTGGTAAGCCTTATCCTTATGCAATACTCCAATTCTTCGGGGCCCAAATATCCTTTATCGGAAGAACTCTCGCTTACAAAAGGCGGCCCGAAGCGCTCGGGGAGCTATTTCAGCATTGTTGGTGTTGAAAATTACAGCCATTTCGGCTTAATTGTGCCAATATACGAAATCCTCGACATAGGGGTGCTGAACCTGACCACTGTAAATAGATCACTCGGCTCTGGTTTGCCTGTAATGCCCTATTATCAGTTTACAAGCATGTTTGCATATGGCAATTATTACGGAAGCGCAACAGTCAACGGATATTACAATTCATCGACTTTTGCCAATGCCTCCATGCGCCTAGCAGAATATGTCATAAACAGGATCCCTGCCGCAAAAAATGATTAGTCTAATTCATTCGGCAATTCAAAAACAAAATATGCGGATCTGGCGGGATTTCCATGGGTATGCCTTGCATACGTCATTTTGAACCCGCGACCGCCCGGTCCGAAGCCGGGTGCGCTATCCAAACTACGCTACAGATCCACGGAGTTATTTGCAAGCTTTCCTATAAATAGCTTAGTTGCTGAAAAAATTAGTTATCTTTGTCTGCTTTATGTTTTCCATTGTCTTCCAGTGCAGCCTCAGATTGCCGTCGAACTTGCCAGTATTGAGGTGCTTCCTCACTGCGTCTATGGTTGTGAAATCCGAAGGATATCCGGAGCCTATCCTTATCTTCAGCTTCTTTTCAAGCTTCCTTATTTCTTCGTCCCGCGTGACCTTCGCTATTATGCTGGCTGCTGACACCACAGGGTATCTCACGTCGGCCTTGTGCTCGGCAACAAGCTTTATGGGCTTGTCCTTTAGCTCCTCCCTGCTGGACTTTATCCCCACAACGCGCGTGCGCTTGGACGAAAGCAGCTTAAGCCTTACTCCAAACTTTTCCGCTATTACGTCCGGAGAGTCTATATAAAAAGATTTTACGTCAGAGCTCATCGAATCGAAAAGCCTTGCGAAATGCACGGCTTCAAGCTCATTCAGCGATATGCCCTTCTGCATGGCTTCGTTTATCTCTGCCGGACTGATGATGCCTGTCTTTACCTCCGCAGCTATTTTGGTTATAGAATTGAAAAGCTCATACCTGCGCTTTGGGGAAAGGAGCTTTGAGTCGCGGACTCCTATACGGGATAGCCTATGCTCATATCCTTTTGTTATTGCTACTATGGATATGACAAGGGGCCCGACAAGGGCACCGCGACCGGCTTCGTCGCCCCCGCAGATTATTATGCCAACACCCGCGGTTACATAGACTTTCTGTCAATTACTATGTAGTCGTTTACCGCCTGCACTGCGTTGTATGGTATTTTTATCTGCCCGCTGTCTATTTTGAGCTTGTTTGCTATGTTGCTATCCATGTTTGGCTCGACTATGAAGGCATTTATCTTCCCGGTTATCGGGCTTATGTCTGCGTCGATAAACCTGCCTACGTCAAAACCGTCGTTTGTCACAACTTTTTTCCCTACGAGCTGTCTTCCTATTATGAACTTCACCATTTTTTCACCTTGGCGCCTAAATATATATCATCGGATTAATTTAATAGCCTTACGCTTTTGCACTTAAAGCGGAACTTTTGCTGTCTACGAGGACAACGCGGTTCGTTATGCCGAATCTGGAAACTTTTACAAGCCCGGCATTCTCTAGCTTTCTTACTATCCTGTGCACTTTGACCTTCGAAAAGCCGCTAACAGACACTATGTCTGACTGTAGCATCAATCCATCCTTCGACAGCATGCCAAGCACCTTTCTGTCTCCGTCATTGAGCATCTTTCCAGTTACTCTTATTTCGTGATTCCTTGCGCTCCTGCGAACTTCAAGCGCACTGTTTTTCTTTATCGAGTTGAATTCTATGTTGAGCAGCGCCATGCCTGCCGCTATGAGTATTATGCCGCCTATGAAAGGTATTGCGAAATCGAAAGCGAAATTTATGACGCCGAAGCTGACGTCACGTATCGTGTGTATCTGTATGCCGCTGGCGAAGGCCACCAGCATCATTGCTCCCCTTATTATGGATATTATCAGCAGTATTGCCCCCGTAGAAGTCGTGACTATAGCAAGCCTGTCATACCTTTTCCTGATTGACCTCTTTTCCATGCTGTTACCTATGTAGAACCAAAATGTAGCACATAAGTTCCAATAATATAAGAACGCAAATGTTTATATAAAATGGTTTTTATATTAAGAACGGTTAAATGGAAGAAAGCTCTATACTTAGGTCCAAGCAGGCTGGAATACTCCTGTGCCTTAACGACCAGTCGAAGGACTGGAGCATAAGCGAGCTTGCCAAGAGCACCGGCACTACCTACGTGCATGTGTGCAACTTCATACGCGATTGCGAAATCAGGGGAATTGTCGAGAGCCAGAAGCACGGAAAGGACAAGATGATAAAGCTGACTGAAAAAGGAAGGCTTCTTACGTCGCATATAAGCGGAATATACGCGCTGCTGGACCAGAAAAATACCGAAGCGAATCAGACGCGTACAACCGCATGAAGATTCCCAAGCCCCAGCTTGGCAAGTACGGCATCGGGATCCGTGTAGTAATCCCTGACAGTCTCGTTTATGCTCCTTATGTCACGCCTTCCCAGCTTGTTGAGCTGTGCAAGTATCATGGCCCTGACGTTCTCCTCCGCCAATATATCAGGAGGCGGCACTCCGATAAGCGTCGAAAGCGTATCCCTGTAAGTGACGCTGGGCAGTATTGCAGAGGCCTTGTGCGTTTTGTAGTCGAGCTTGTAAAGATCCGAAAGAAGTATCTGCGTTTCTATGCCTGCCAGCTCGGATATCTGCACTATCTTTCTGTGCGGCACTCCGTTCTCGTACACCTGCGACAGCACGATGAGCGCGTCTATCACCGGTATTATGTCCTTTGGCACGTTCATCGGGGAGTGCTGGAGCCTGTTTATTATGTCCCTGGATGAAGAAGCGTGTATGGTGCCCATGGATATCTTTCCTATGTTCATTGCAGTTATCATGTCGTTGGCTTCCTCGCCCCTTACTTCTCCGATTATTATCATGTCGGGCCTCATCCTGAGGGCGTTCTTTACAAGCTCAACCATTGGCATGTCCTCGCTTGTTTCCAGCCTGACGCAGTTCTCCTGCGTGGATGTGTCCAATTCGTAGGTTTCCTCTATGGTAACGACACGCTGCTCTGGCCTCATGAACGAGAACAGGGAGTTCAGCAGCGTAGTCTTTCCTGCAGCTGGCATTCCCGCAATCAGCAGGTTGGCCGGCCTCACTTTGAAGCCGTCCATGTAAAGCCACAGCCTCGCAGCTATGCTGTAATCCAAAGCCCCGGAATTGATAAGGTCTATTATGCTAAGGGCTGTCTGCTTGAAGTTTCTTATCGTTATGTCATATCCGAGAGGCGACGAAACTATGTTGGCCCTGCTTCCCGAAGGAGTGTGCACGTCAAGTATGTTGCCCTTGGCGCTCTCGTTGGTTGCGTACAGCTTGAGCTTGTTCACGAATCTGGAGAGCTTCTCCTTGTCTTCAAACCTGTCATTCATCTTCTTTTGCCCTTCCTTAGAGTCGTATACGAAAACGCTCTTGGTGTTGTTTATCATTATGTCTTCTATGGATTCGTCCTTCATAAGCACGTCTATTGGGGAAAGGTCGTTTATGTCGCTTATGAGCGTATTTATGTCATCATCGCCCATGTCCGGCTGTATGCTTTTCGCCGTCAACTTGATTAGCTCGTTGCGCCTCTCAGTCTTTTCGACGTTTACGAATCGCCCGACGAGCCTGTTTAATATCTCGTCCTCTATCCTATAGAGCTTTTCATCCATCAAAATCAGAAACTATTCTCAAACAAACATTATAAATGTGTCGCAACGGCCCTAGTTCGGAACAAGGGAGTCAATTATAAAAGAGGGATCGAACTCCATGAGCTCCTCATAGCCTTCTCCGGTCCCGAAGAAGAATATCGGCAATCCCGTTACATCAGAGAGCGATATGGCGTTTCCGCCCTTTGCATCGCAGTCGAGCTTTGTGAGTATTATCCCGTCTATCTTTATGTATTTTAAGAACTCTGCCACTTGCTCCGCAATCCTGTTTCCTGCAGTGCTTTCACCTACATATATCGTTATGTCCGGCCTGGCCACCCTCTCCATCTTCTTTATCTCGTTAAGCAGGTTCTTGTTCGTTTCCTGCCTGCCTGCGGTGTCTATAAGCACGGTATCCGAGCCATGCGCCTTGGCGTATTCTATCGCGTCAAAAGCTACGCTTGCCGGGTCCGCGCCATAGCTGCCTTTTATCACCGGCATGCCTATCTTCGATGCGTGAAACGACGTCTGCTCTATTGCCGCGGCCCTGAACGTGTCGCTGGCAGAAAAAACCGAGCTTATGCCGTTTTTCTTGAGCATATGCGCTATTTTCGCCATTGTGGTTGTCTTTCCGGTTCCGTTGGGCCCAAGGAACATTATCGAAACCGGCTTCATTCCCGCGTCAAGCCTGCTCTTTACCATCTGGAGAAGCTGTTCCTTCGGCATTCCTTCTTTGAGCACCTTGGAAAGCTCGGATCTCACGCAATCGGAAACGCCTCCGCGTATGTTCCTTGATTCGAAAGTCGAGCTTTTCAGGGTTTCCTTGAGCGAATTTATGAATTTGTCAGTTGTCTCATAAGAGACGTCTGACTGCAGCAGCGTTAGCATTAGTTCATCTGTGAAGTTGTCTATGTCAGACTCGCCAAGCTTTACTTCCTTTGAGAAAACGCCTTTAAGCCTCGTAGAAAGGGAAAGCTTCATCTTCTCTTCCTTCTTGGCTTTTTCAATCAATGGTTCGACGGCCGAGCTTTCAGGTTTTCCCTCTTTTGCCATTTCAGAAACAGTTTCATTCTCTTTTCTTTCTTCAACCGGCCGCTTTTCCTCCTCTTTTTCTGCGCCAGCGGTTTCCGCAACTTCTGTGCGTTCATCTTCTGCTTTCTGCGCGTATGTTTCGGCGCCTTCTGCGCTTGAACCTTCCTCCTCGCGCTCGCTTTTTACGATTGAACCTATGGCATTCGATATTTTTTTGCGCAGCGAATCAAACATATTATGCCTGCTTCAAAATCTTATCCAGCTTCGCCGATATTTCGAACATGGCATCCTCGGCCTTGTCCCTCGCCTTCATAAGCTCCTGCATGCTCCTTGTGTGCATCTCTATCCTAGAGGAAAGGTATTCTATAGCCTTTGCGATTTCCTTCTCTACGAGATATCCGCCGCCGACGCCAACCAAGACCTTCGCCTCTTCGGCAGCTTTTGCGCTTATGAAAAT
This sequence comes from Microcaldota archaeon, assembly GCA_027339055.1. Taxonomy (GTDB): domain Archaea; phylum Micrarchaeota; class Micrarchaeia; order Micrarchaeales; family Micrarchaeaceae; genus Micrarchaeum_A. Next base: position 14,481 of record DAHWRK010000006.1, read on the forward strand.
GGACGAGCCTATAGGGGAAAGAATGTTGGAATTCTTTATCCTGCCAAACTTTTCCATTGCCGTCTTGGCAGCATTGAGCTCGTTTATGTAGTCCATGACCGCGTTTATTTCTCTGCTTATGGTGGCGTACTGGTTCTGGTATACCTGCTGCATGTACTGCAGGTTCTGCACCGCCTCTTCAAGGCTTTCGCCGCTTTCCTGAGTGCTCATCCAAGGACCTTATTTGGCTTCAACGACTTCCTTTATCTCTATCATGCTCTTGCTTAGGCCCTGCTTCGAGCCTATCTTCACGAGCGCACTCTCAGCCGCGTGCTTCTCGCTGTTTGCCTCTATCTCAAGCTCGAATTTCTGCCTCAAGCCTCTTTTTATTGTTCCCCTTACTATATACTTCATGTATTCACCTTTATTAATCGCCTATGTCCAGAGCGTCAGTTATTCTCGCTATCTCGAATCCTGTGGTCTCGGAGCCTATCACAACGCCGTTGGAATTCGCCAGAACGGAGAGCCCTATGCTGAGCGCGCCGGTATTGGCCGTTGTCCTTACCGAATTCATTCCGGTGGCCCTGTCAAGCTCATCTTTCTCCTCGTCGCTGCACCTGTTGTTTATCAGCAGCCCCTTGTTGGTGAGGACGTTGCTTGCACCTACAGTCTTGAAGCTTTCCCCTGAATACTTTATTACTTCTACGCCCAGTATGTCGCGTATTTCCCTTATGTCATCGTTTCCGTATTCGGGATTCACTATCGCGATCTTGTCGTTTGCCAAAACATTGTTGCCTATGGCGTTGAGGTTGCTGCCTATCCTGCCTACGTTTATGCCTCCTGCCAGCTCCTTTATCCTTTTGACCTCGCTGTCGGCTGCAATGTTGGAAAGCACTATGCCGTTGGAATTCGCCCTAGCGAAAATCCCTACAAGATCCGACATGCCTACTGTTATAAGAAGGCACTCGGAGCCAAGCGCTTCGGATACTGCCTTGACTCCTGTCGCATTCAGCGAATTGCCCATGAAAACGTACTTGTCCGTCGCCGTGCCGAATGCACCCACATAGCCGCTTTCGTGTATGGAATATTTTATGACTGGCATGTGGGCACCGTTACTTTGACTTTCCAAGCTTCACTGCTTGGGCTTTGCCTTAGGTTCCGCAGCTTCCGGCTTTTTCTGCTCGGCCTTGGCAGTCTCCTTCTTCTGTTCCTGCTTTTCCTTTCCTGCCTTCTTATCTGCCGCCTTGGGCTCAGCCTTCTGCGTATCAGCTGGCTTTTTGTCGCTATACAATGACACCTTGGCCACTCCGTTGTCTATGTTTACGTTGGCCTTTATCGGCATCATGCTCTTGGTATAAACCTTGGTCATTGCGCTGTTCATTGCGGTATCTATCTTAACGTTTTCCTCGGATACCTTCATGTAGTGCGCAATCCTTTCCCTGACGTACCTGCTGAGGCGCTTCTGCCTTACGGACCTGGGCTGCGTGACCAGGTATCTCCTTATGTTTATCGTTATGAGTTTCACGGGCATTTTCAATCACCCTTCAGGTTCAGCTTGGTCCTCCTCCAGTTCCTGGCGAACAGGTTCTGCTGTATCCTCCTATGCGTCCTCACCATGGCGAGCACCGGTATCCTCCTGGACCTTTTTATCTGCTTGCCCAAGCGCTCCTTCCTGATTTTGCTCTTCTTTGACATTTTAACACCATAATCGTAAGCTTCATTTGTGCTTGAATTCTATTTTCGGCTCAGGCTTGTACGTGAGCCTGTTGAGCAGCGATACGAGCTGCGCGTCTGTTATCTTTCCGGATACCTGGTTTGACTGTGCGAGCTGCACTATAAGGTTCGACAGCTGCATGTAGAGATCATGATTCGAGACGCTTATGTTCATTATGCGCTCGTACGCGTCCGGCTCCAGCAGCTGCCTGAGCATTGACTTGACCTGCTGTTCGCGCTGCATCTCCCTGTAAACCTTAGCAAGCGCCTTCTTAGCTTCCCTGTCGTCCTGACCTTCATAAGATTCGGACATCATACTGCACCAAAAGCATTCAGTTTGCACTCTGCGACTTGTAGCCGCTTATCTCGTTTGAGAGCTTGTCCAGGAAGGATTTTCCCTTTGGGGTTATTACCCTACCCTTGCCGGTCTTTTTGACATAATCCAAGCCTTCAAGCTCCTTGAAAGCGTCGCTTATTATGCTTCCGCTAGCTGGCATGTGGTGGTGCTTGTGTATTACGTGGTCCTTCCTTGAGCCGTATCTTGTTCTAAGCCTAGAAACTCCCACTGGGCCGTTCACATATACCTGCCTCAGTATAGAAGCAGTCCTTACGTACCAGAAATCCGGATCCTCGGGCACGCGTTCCTTGGCGGCTCCGCTCTTCACATAATTGACATAGTCGGGCTTTTTCACCTTGCCCTTGAGCTTTTCAGCTGCCATCTTCACAAGTTCCGATGCATCAACGTCATATACGTTTGCCATTAAACCATCTTTGAGTATTTTATTTAGCTGTTAAACATAAGCCAAGCGCCAACGAACCGCATTGATTGACGCAGCTGGCCGAATAAGGCTCTGACTAACCTTTTTTGGCATAATTATTATAAATAGTTTGCGTTGTTCGTGTTTTTATACCTTTGCTGCCCCTATTTCCGTGCCCTGGCCGTCCTTAGCTTGCCAAGCATGCCAGCGTTTTCCTTTTCCACTGCGCTTTCCAGTATGCCAAGCCCTTTCTCTATGCTGTGCACGGACATGGTTATTGGGGGTATTATCCTTATTGTCGAAACCCCGGCGGGCAGCATCAGCAGCCCGTCGTAGAAGCACCTTTCCATTATGGCGTCCCTTTCCTTTATCGCCGGCTCCTTTGTTTTCCTGTCCTTCACCAGCTCTATTGCGAGCATCATTCCAATGCCGCGCACGTCGCCTATTATCTCGTAGCGCTCCTTCATCTTCTCGAGCCTGGATTTAATCATTCTCCCCTTCATATGCACCTGTTCCTCTATGGAGCGCATGTTATTCTTTACGTGCTTTGCCAGCGCGTGCGCCCCTGCAATTACGGCAAGGTTCCCTCCAAAAGTGCTTGCGTGCGCCCCTGCAGGAATGTCCGGCAGGCTCCTTTTCAGCATCGTAACCCCAAGCGGCAATCCTGCGCCTACAGACTTGGCAAACGTGTATATGTCGGCGTGCACTCCGAAGTTGTCCAGCGCTGCCGGCTTGCCTGCCCTGAAATATCCTGCCTGCACCTCGTCAGAGACGAAAAGCATGCCGTAGCTGTCAGTGAGCCTTTTGAGCTCCTTGAAATAATCCTTGGGGGGAACGACGTAGCCACCCTCTCCCTGTATCGGCTCGGCCACGAAAGCTGCAATCTCATCGCCAGCAACCTCCTTAGAAAGCGGATACTCCTTTATGTAATCTATGCATGCGAATCCGCAATCGGGATAGCTCTGGTGCAGCGGGCACCGGTAGCAATAAGGATATGGAACATGAACTGCGTTGACGAATGGCCCCATGTGCTCCCTCTGCACGAGCTTTGACGACGTCAGCGCCAGCGACCCGTTTGTCCTTCCGTGGAAGGAGTTGTAGAAAGCCATTATGCTGCTCCTTTTCGTTATGACCTTGGAAAATTTTATTGCGGCTTCGTTGGCCTCGGTTCCCGAATTGGAGAGGAAAAGCTTGCCATACTGCTTCGGGAACATGCCTGTGAACTCCTCGGCAAACTTCACCGGCAGTTCGGCATAGTAGTCGGTAAAGGCAGAATGCATGAGCTTGTCAACCTGCGCCTTTATTGCCTCCCTTACCTTTGCGTTGGCGTTCACGCCGAAATTGTATACGGAAATGAAGCTCGAAAAATCTATGAACTTGTTTCCAGATATATCATAGGTAAAATCGCCGTCGCCACTGTCTGCAACGAACGGATAGCTCTCTCTCGTAGTAGTTACAAAAAGACTTTTGTCCTTCTTTATTACATCATTTGCTTTTTTTGATATTTTTATCTTCGGCATTCAAAGACCCCATCCTCTCCCTATACTCAGAATATTTTACCAAAGCTGCAAGAGCCTTGGCCGCGTCCTCCGGCGAAGGGTATACCGGGACGCCGGAGCTTTCCATCATGTTGTTGTGCACTTCAGCGTAGTTGCCCCCGGGGCTCACAACTACTATCGGTTTCTTCCCTTCAGAACCATACTTTATTATCATTGCCGCCACTCTGGAATCTGCACCGGGAGTCTGAAACAGCGAAATTACCATTAGCGCATCTACGTTCGGATCCTTGGAGAAAACTTCCATTGCGGCTCCGAACCTCTTGTCATCTGCATCCCCTGCCATGTCCATCGGCATGCTCATGTTAACTATTGGGGGCATAACCTTCCTGAGCTCCTTCTTTGCATCATCAGAAATCTCTGCCATCTGCAAGCCGTTCAAGTACAGCGAGTCTGCCGCAAGCACTCCGACGCCTCCGCCGTTGGTTATTATTGCAATGCGTTTTTTAGTGGACAACGGCTGGGTCTCGAATATCTTCGCGAAATAAAGCATGTCGTCAAGGCTTTTGGCCTGTATGAATCCGTACTGCTCGAATACTGCTTCATATGCTGCATAGCTGCCAGCGAGCGATGCAGTATGCGAATGTGCCGCGCTTGATCCTGCGGGGGTTATTCCTCCCTTTATCATTATGACGGGCTTGAGCCTTGTCACTTCCTTCGCTACCTCGACAAATTCCTTTCCGCGCCTCACTCCTTCTATGTAAAATATGATTACCTTGGTGTCCGGATCATGCCCTAGGTAGTTGAGTATATCTACTTCGTCCACAACTGCTGCGTTGCCATAGGATATGAACTTCGAAAGCCCAAAGTTCTCATGCGATATCATGTCCAGTACGGTGCTGCCTACGGCCCCGCTCTGCGAGGCAAAGCTTACGCCCCCTATGCTGGGCTTGTCTATTTTAAATGTAGGCAGGAACATGGTGTCGACCCTAGAGCGCAAATCCATGACTCCCAGGCAGTTGGGCCCGAGAACTGGCAGCGAGTACTTTTTGGCTATCGACACTATCTGCTCCTGCAGCCCGGAATCTCCAACTTCCGAAAAGCCGCTGCTTACAATTATAACGCTTTTCACTTTCGCCTTTCCGCATTCTTCCAGTGCCTGCGGAACGAACTTCGCAGGAATGGCTATTACGGCAAGGTCGAGGGGTTTTTTTATGTCGAGCACGCTCTTGTAAGACTTCTTGCCGAGTATAAGTCCCTCGGCGCCAACGTTTACCGGATAAAGCTCCCCGTCGTAGCCTACGTTCAGGTAGTTCTGCATTATTATGTGGCCTACTTTTCCTGGGCTTTGCGAAGCTCCTATTATGGCCACGCTTTTAGGCTTTAGCATGTTGTCGAGATTGTAATATTTTCCTGCCATAAAATCATTCCTCCATCAGCCTCAGGTCAACCGCATCGTAAGTTCCGTCGTGCAATATTATCGGATTCAGGTCCAGTTCGGCAATCTTGGGGTTTTTCACAAGGAAATCCGATACTTTTAGCAGCAGGTTTTTCACTATCCTGCCGTTCCTTTCGTCCGCGAGCATTATTTGCTTCGACTTCAAGCTTTCTATCATGGCGCTGGCATCGTATTCGCTTATGGGGCACAGCCTTACCGACACATCCTTGAACACTTCAACGTATATTCCGCCAAGCCCCAAAAGTATGAGCTTTCCAAACTGCGGGTCTGTGTTGCCCCCGATTATTATCTCAGTCCCATTCGAAACCTGCTCCTGCACCAGTATCTTATAAGGTTTCAATTTCTCTCCGAGCTTTACCAGCTCGGAATAAGCCTCTTTTATTTTTGCATCTCCAGATAGGCTTAGTTTTACCAGCCCGCTCTTGGACTTGTGCAGTGCCTTGCCCGATATGAGCTTCATCACTATCGTTCTTCCTTTTGCAAACTCTGCTGCTTCTTTTGCGCTTCCCACATAAGCGGCATCAAGCGCCTTTATTCCGTATCTGCCGAGCAGCGCGTGCGCGTCCATATAATCCATTAAAGTGCTCATCTTGCATCCACCCAAAGGTTTTCTCGTTTGGCTATATTACGCCTTTTGCAAAAAGCGCGGCGAGTATTACTATTATTACCACAACTGCAACAACATAATAAATCGTTTTGCGGGGTTTCTTAATCTGCTGCGAGGAAAGCTGCTTCTGCATTTCGGCAATCTCCTTGTCCTCTGCCGGATGCTGCATCTGCTCCTGCTGTGCTGCCTGTGGCTGTACGGTCCCTGCAATTGGGGCCGCGGCAGTATTTGAAGGTGTTGGACCTGCTTGTGGCTGTGGTGCAGTAGTTGGATTCGGTTTTGGAGTCGCAGGAGTGTTCTGCGGCTGCGTTTGAACCGCTGGCTTCGGCTGCTGCTGGGCCTGTGGCTGAGCTTGAGCCTGCGCCGCCTGTTGCGGCATGCCTGCCTTGGCCTGCATGAATCCCTTTTCAGTAAGCGACATGTCCATGACTCCGTTCCTTATGTCGGCAGATAAATACTGTTGTTCCGACAGCTTGTAAAGATGCATTGCAAGATCCTTGGAATTTATGTTGACTGCAGTGCTCAGATCAGCAAGATTCCTTTTGCCGGTCGAGAGCTGCGTAAGTATTGCCAAATCAAGCTGGTCGAACGGCATCTTCTCCTTTGCATCCGCTTCTTCAATCAGCTTCTTTCCCATCTCGGTTACGCTTATGGCATTCTGGCCTGGTACGTATGTGGTAAAATCAACCAAGCCCTTGAGCTTCAGGGTTCCAAGGGCATTAGATGCGTCGAAAAATGAGGAATTTATCAGTCCGCCGAACTTTTCAACGGTAGTGTCAGGTTTTATCCTTTTCAAAACTGTCAGGTCCATGAAATTTATTTCGTTGGGCATAAAATCATTGCAAAATATTGACGTTTAATAAAACGTTATGATAACTTAAATATCTTTCCAATCCACCGAATAAGACCTTGATGACAAATATCAAACGGGGTTCAAGAATAAACAACGTTTTTATAATTTCTTTACAAATCTAAAGCAGCGGTGAGTTCCGCCACAAAGGTATTTTTGATGAAATTAAGCTTCTTTGGCGGGGCACACGAAGTAGGCCGTTCTGCCATATTCCTCCAAGACAAAAGAAATCTGCTGTTCGATTACGGTGTCAAGATTGACGATGTGACCGAATATCCCATAGCGGAGCCCAAGGCCGACGCTCTGATACTAAGCCACGCGCATCTAGACCACAGCGGATCATCGCCCTCATTGTACAACGAAATGTCAATGCCCACAATAGGAACAAGCCCAACCCTCGGGCTCTCCGAGCTCCTGCTCAACGACACCATAAAGATATCAAGAAAGGAGCACACCAAAATAAATTTCCACAAGAGGCAACTCGATAAATTCTCAAAGCGCTTCATGGAGACCGATTACAAAAGGCCTCTTCACCTTGGCAACTTCGACATAGAGCTTTACGACGCCGGGCACATAGCCGGAAGCGCAATAACTCTAGTAGAACGCACCAATGTCAAGAACAACAAGCGCATAGTGTATACTGGCGATTTCAAGATGTCGCCGCAATTGCTGCACGAGGGCGCAAAGCCTGTGAAGAGCGACGTGCTGATAATAGAGTCGACCTATGCAACAAGGGAGCACCCCGATAGGAACAAGCTCGTACACGATTTTGTTGAAGGGGTAAAGGAAACGACAGATAATGGGGGCATAGCATTGGTGCCTGCATTTGCAGTAGGGAGAAGCCAGGAGCTCCTTGCAATACTGTACAAAAACGGCCTGATAGAGCGCACATACATAGACGGAATGGCAAGAGAAGCAACGGAAATAGTTTTATCCAACAAAAAATTCATAAGAAACGCGGATCTGCTTTCCAAGGCTGCGAACGAATGCAACTGGGTCAACGACCTGGCTGATAGAAAGAGGGCCCTTGAAGGTGGTTCCATTGTCGTGACTACTGCAGGGATGCTTAATGGGGGTCCCGCAATGCACTATATAACCAGGCTTAACAGCGAATCCAAGGTATTCCTCACCGGCTATCAAGTAGAAGGCACAAGGGGGAGGAGGCTCATGAACACTGGCAAGATATATATAGAGGAAGTCGACAAGGAGTTCAACCTTCAGGTAGGTTTTTATGATTTTTCTGCGCATTCTGGCATGAGTGACCTTTACAAGTTTGTAAGGGAGAGCGCCCCGAACATTGTGGTATGCGTGCATGGGAGCCCGGAAAACACCGGGGCTTTCGCAGAAAACCTAAAGGGTGAGGGATTCGAGGCATACGCGCCAAAGGTCGGGGACACCATAGATTTGGGGGAGTGAACGGGTACCATAGCGATTTCGCTGGGAGGAAGCACGCTTACGAAGGAGAACGGAGAATTGGATATCCTTTTTATAAAGAGCTTCGTCGGACTGGTAAAGAAGCACGCTTCCAAGGGAACATCGTTCATAATAGTGGTCGGGGGAGGCTTTACAAGCAAAAAATACATAACTGCAGCATCCGAATTCACAGAATCGCAGTACATAAAGGACAATATAGGAATACAGACGACATACCTAAACGCATGGCTGCTGCACTCGGCATTTGGTAATTCCTCAGTCGTATACAAAGGAGATCCGAACGGCATTCGCTCTGCGATCGGAAACCACAAAATAATACTTACGGGCGGCATAATACCGGGGATAAGCACCGATACTGTGACTATGCTTCTCGCGGAGTCTGCCGATGCTACGCACGTGATAAATGTAAGCACGCCTAAGGGGATCTACAACGAAAAAGGTAAATTCGTCGATACAATGAGTATAGACGAGCTCCTTGAACTTGCGATGAGGGGCGATACAAGGGTGGCGCGCTCAAATTTCGTTTTCGATGTCATAGCGTGCAAGATGGCCAAGCGCTCCAACACCGAGCTTCACTTCCTTGACAAAAGCATAAAAAACATAGAGGGCGCCATCTCGCGCAGGAAGCACGAAGGCACCGTAATAAAGCCAAAGCGATGAATCATTCCATCCCCAGCGCAGACATCATGAAGGGCAGTATTATCGTGGCGTCGCCGTCTATGGTTACATACTTCGCCTTTTCCTTTATCTTTCCCCACGATACTGCTTCGGTGAGTCTTGCACCCGAAAGGCTTCCATCGAACTGCGTGGCTGTGGTTATGTAAACCGCATAGTCAAGCCCTCCCTTGAATTGGTTCCACCATATCACGTGATGCTTGCTTATCCCTCCGCCTATCATAAGGGCACCGGTTACCTTGTTGTCGAAAGATATGTTGCTCAGCTCCAGCTCGTCCCTTATGAGGTTTAGCTTGAAGTCGTGGTCCTGCGAATATATAGTCAGCTGCGTACCGAAAGCGCCGTCGAGTATGCCTGGGTTGAATATCTTGACATTGTGGAGGTATGCCTGCCTAAGTATGGACCCTTCGTCCTTTATGCGCTTTCCGAATTCGTAAAGCAGCTCGCTTGCGCTGTATTCCTTCTTGTAATCCTTGGACGAATATATGTCGTCCATTATCTTTCTGAAGCTCTCTTCAACCTTTAAGCCATATTCGTCGTTTTCTATGAATACGTTTCCGAGCCTGTATACCTTGAGCGAATGAAGGTACGCGTCGTCAGCATTAAAAGTCCCGAGCGAATATTTGCCGCCGAACGCCCTTGCAAGGTCATGGTCGACAGTGCCGCCTGTTGTTATTATGGCGTTGAAGTGCTTAGTCATGGATGCAAGCACTCCCCTTAAGCCGGTAGATACTATGTCAGCCGGGAAGGAGAGGAAGTTGAAGGATTTCTTGTCCTTGAGCATGTCATCTATTATGTGAGTGCCTGTTATCATGTGCTGGGCTGAAAATCCGCCTATATGCTCCATCTCGCCGAACAGCCCCTCGACCGTAATGCCTTTCTTGAGCTTTATGTCATGCACAGGTATTGAGGTGAGCTTCTTGCTCTCTTCCTTTTTATTTTTGTTATTTTCGGCCATCGGATCATCCAAATAGAAATTCGGCTCACGCCGCTGTGCAATAGAAAAACAAATACTTACGGATTTGCCCTGCTCTTTTCCAAGGCAGCCCTTATCTGAATAATTATGTAAATAGATTTTTAACCTTTTCAGGAGCATAATAATCAGCGACCGTGATTTCATGAGCGAGTTTACAAGTGTTGACGATGAAGAGATCCTGAGATTTATAGAGGGTGCAAAACCCAAGATATATGTTGTTGGAACCGGCGGAAGCGGCAGCAACACCGTAAACAGGCTTGCCACTCTTGGCATAGAGGGCGCAACGCTAATAGCTATGAATACCGACGCACCGCACCTGATAAAGACAAGGGCGGAGCGAAAGCTACTGCTCGGCAAGAAGGTTACAAAGGGATTGGGTGCAGGAAGCGACATAAAGGTGGGCGAGGAAGCCGCAATGGAGAGCAAGGACGAGATAAAGCACATGCTCTCGGATGCCAATCTGGTTTTCATGACGTGCGGCCTCGGAGGAGGCACAGGCACCGGCTCAATAAGCACGATAGCACACGAAGCAAAGGAGAACGGCGCGCTTACTGTTGCCATAGTGACGCTTCCATTCTCGAGCGAGGGAAGGACAAGGATGCACAACGCGCTTGAAGGCCTTTCCAAGCTCAAGAAGATGTGCGACACCGTAATAATAATTCACAACGACAAGCTTCTTTCGGTGGCACCTGACCTGCCTCTAAACATGGCGTTCAGGGTTTCTGACGAGGTGCTTTCCAGCGCCACAAAGGGCATTGTGGAAATGGTCACAAAGCCCGGAATGGTAAACATAGACTTTGCTGACCTCAGGATGGTATTGAAGGATTCTGGCTATGCGGTCATAGGCTCCGGAGAGGGCATGTCAACATCTGCGCAGTCAAACAGGGCGCTCATAGCGCTCGAAAACGCCATAAAGAGCCCGATGCTCGATGCAGACCTGGTAACCGCGAAGAAGGCGCTGATAAACATAATCGGCGGCGAGAGCCTTACGCTAAGGGAAGCAGAAACCATATTCCAGGAGGTCGCGAGCAGGATAAGCAGCGACGCGCTCATAAAGTGGGGCGCCAGGATAGACGACGAGATGGCCAAGGATTCCATACGCATAATGCTTGTAGTCAGCGGAGTGGAATTCCCGGAATACACCGACACAAACATAAAGAAGGAGATTAAGAACTTGGAAAAGGTCGAGCTCGACGACATGTTCTGAGCTACGCTTTACTTTCTTCTATCTGCTAAAACAAAGCAAAAACAAGTGGCGGGAGGGAGACCTCCGCGCCAAAACGCACTTTAGATTATTCTAGGAGGCCGTCAAGCTTCTTGTTCGCTTCGTCCCAATTGACGATGTTCCACCAGGCGCCCACGTAATCTGCCCTCTTGTTCTTGTACTGAAGGTAGTACGCGTGCTCGAATTCGTCCAGTATCAGGACTATCGGCATCTCTGCGAGGTGGTTCATGAAGTGGTTTTCCACAGTCATTACGTTCAGGTTGCTGTTCTCCTTGTCGTATGTCAGCACCGCCCATCCCGTTCCAGGGTTTGAGTTCGCCGCTTCTGTGAAAATCTTCTTGAACTTCTCGTAGCCGCCGTACTGCTGGTCAATCAGGTCGCCAAGCTTTCCTCCGGGCTTGTCTCCTCCCTTGCCTTCAGGGGCCATGTCCTTCCAGTAGAGCGTATGAAGCTTGTCTCCGTTTATGTTGAATGTGAGGTTCCTCAAAACCCCGTGTATGTCGTAGCTTTTGACCTCTTCTTTTATTATTCCGTTGAGCCTGTCTATAAGCGTGTTCGCCGTGTTGACGTAGCCTTTGTGGTGGCCGTTGTAATGCACGTCCACTATATCCTTGCTTATGTACGGCTCCAAGGCGTCAATCTTGTATGGCAGCGGTGGCAGCTCGTACTTCCTTAATCCTTTTATCTCTTCCACTTTAATCACCAAACTTAAATAAGGAAAACCTTTTTTTAACCCTTTTGCTAAAATCCTTTTATAATCCTTCAAGAATAATATAATCTGCGTGGTTCATTGGAATTGCTGCCTAAGCTTGACGGCATAAAGGGCAAAAAAGGGCTGTGGATGTATTCCATGCTGCCCTATCAGATAGCCTACGGGCCGATAAGCACTATAATAGCCCTTTTCATACTCGACCTTGGCGGCACTGTAATTGACGTGTCGTACGCCATGGCAGTATTCTACGGCGTTTCGATACCCGCTTCGGTCCTTTGGGGCATGGCAGTAGACAGGTATGGCAGCAGAAAGCCTTTCGTATACATATCCATAGCAAGCTCGGGCCTGGTTCTCTTGGCACTCTCCTTCACAAATAACATAGCTCTGGCGATAGCACTTTTCGGGCTCCTATCGCTTTTCACTGCGGCTCTTGCAACTCCCCTGAGCCTTCTAGTAATGGAAACAATAGAGAAAAAGTTCTGGGCGAGTGGATTCTCCAGGCTGCAGATGCTCTCCAGCATCGGCGGTTCAATTGGCCTGCTCGCCGCATCTGTGCTCACTGGCTTTCTTCCATTAAGAGTGGTAATGCTGCTGCTCATACCCTTCGTAATAATAAGCATACTTATAGCAATGTCAATAACGGAGCCGGTAAAGAACCTCGAAAGGCGTTCAATAATAAAAAACAGCATGGCGCTCAGGTTCAGGCTGCTGATGCATAATCTCATATTCATAAGGGTTCCCGGGTACAAGTTCATACGCGGGCTCATAGGCAGCAAGCGCAATCAGCTTTCCAAGCTCACAGTCATCTACATAGGCATGTTCGCTTTCTATCTTGGCAGCGCCATATTCAACACTGCCTATGTGCCAGGTCTCAGGGACATAGGCCTTGCAAACGTGTACGTATTCGGCATAATATTTGCAGGATATGCCGTGCAATCCTACGTATTCAACTACTCTGGCCGCTTCACAGAATCCAAGGGAGAAAAGAGCACGCTCAGGAGCTCCCTGGCAATGAGGGCAGCAGGTTATGTAGCCATAGGCTTTGTCTTTATTTTCCTTACTGGATTCGGATCTCTTCTCATAAACGTGATACTCTACGCCCTGACTGCAGGGCTTGCCTATGCTATGTTCTACACGGTTTCAAACACGCTGCTATTTGAGACTGTCGGCTCGGAAAAGCCCGGAAGGAAGCTTGGCTTATACAGCAGCGTCGTAGGGATTGCCTACTTCATAGGCTCTCTTGTTGCGGGCTACATGGCCTATTATGTTGGCTATTCCTTCGCCTTCATAGCTTCCGGGTTATTAATATTTCTCTCTCTATTCATATTCTTGGGAATATACAAGCAGCAGAGATGATTTGATGTCGAAAGATTACAGGTACAGGGAGCCAAAGAGCGTAAAAGAGGCTTGGAAAAGGCTCAAGCACAGGATAATTCCAGCAGTCCTTGCTGGCCTGAACCTGGCCCTTCTGGTCTTCCTTTTAGAATACTTCAACATTGACAAGGCTTACGGCCTCGGCACATCGGCAGTCATATTCACTTCATTCGCTAGCAGCATATACATAATGTTCATAACCCCAAACTCGCGCTCAGCCCGGAATTCCAAATTCATCAAGAGCTACATAATTGCAGGCATAGTGGGCACGCTTGGAGGATTGTCTCTTGCAGTGCTGCCCCTTTATGCCGTAGCGGCGCTTGTCATATTCTCTGTTTCCGTGCTTATGATAATAACCAAGAGCGAGCATCCTCCAGCAGCGGCAATAGCCTTCGCTTTCGTGCTCTTCAGGATAGGCTACATCGGCATTATAATAATCGCTTCAGGAGTAGTGATAGTGGTGACACTGCGCTACCTCCTGGAAAAGACTACGTTTGAAATCGAAAGGGAAGCGCTCAAGGTAGAGATCAGGAAGAAGGAAAAGAGGTTGGATATGCAGTATGCAAAAAAGCCCAGTTACAAAAGGAGGAGCAAAGATGAAAGGTGAAATCCTCATCCTCAAATCGTCTCCAGAAGACTTTATTGTCAAGGAGATAATGCGCTCCTATAAAATTCTCGAGCCGGAAATGCAATATTCCAGGGACGAGCTCAAATATCCGGAAGGCGACGAATTTACGATATTTGCAATGCAAAAGAGGGAATGGAACACGCTGCAGGCCCTCAGCACAATAGCAAGCTCATGCGGAAAGGGCAAAAAGTCAGTTGGCTTTGCCGGCACAAAAGACAGGCGCGCAGTCTCGGTACAGTTGTGCAGCATAAGGGGCGTAGATCCGGCTAAGCTCTTATCCCTGCGAATACCTGGCATAAGGATAAACTTCGCGTGGAAATCTTCCGAGCAGGTAAAGCTTGGCGATTTGGAGGGCAATGCTTTTGAGATAACTGGAAAGCCGAAGATAGAACAGGAAAAAGCAATCGATATTATAAAGTCCAACGAATCAAGGCTGGGCGGATTGTTTCCAAACTATTACGGCACGCAGAGGTTCGGCTACAGGAATAACAATGTGGAAGTGGGCCTAAGCATACTCAGGGGCAACCTGGAACAGGCAGCAATGCTCTTCCTCACTGACAGTGCGAATGAGGACATGCCGGAAGCGAAGGAAGCCAGGGAAAGGCTTGCTTCCGAGAAAGACTTTAGCAATGCCCTGGGTTATTTTCCCAAGCACCTGAAATACGAAAGGAAGATAATCTCATACCTGGCAAGCTACGGGCCAAACTACAGGGAAGCGCTGAGGACGCTTCCAAGGCAGCTGCTAATGATGTTCGTGCATTCCGTAGAATCGGAAATATTCAACGGAGTAGTGAAATCGCTATATGATGAAGGGCATACGAAACCAAAAAGGGCAGAGCTTTCATGCGGCCTTGACAGCTACGGATTCCCGGATTATTCCAAAATATCAAAATATGAAGAAGGTCCAGCAGTATTGGCTTCAAACATAATAGGCTACGAAACAGAATATATATCGGAATACGAAAAAGCAGCGCTTGAAGAATACGGGCTCACAAAGGAGTCGTTCAAATGCAAGAGCATGCCGGAGCTCAGGGCAAAGGGCTCGTTCAGGGCGGCATTCGCCCCGTACAATGGCCTGGGCTATAAAGTGGATGGCGAGTTTGTCAGGCTCGCGTTCTCATTGCCTGCAGGCTCTTACGCCACTGTGCTGCTTTCCGAATTAATACAGCAAGAATAAAAAACAGTCATACGTATGCATAATCATGTGGTAGAATGGCTTCCGGCAAGATACCTCAAGATATAGAATGGCACATCAACTACGACAAGCAGAAATCGGAGACCGATGCCGTATACATAGACGCGCTGATAAAGCTATTCTCAAGAAATCTGCACCGCAAGCTGAACAGCATACTCGACGCACCATGTGGCAACGGGCGACTGCACAGTTACCTCAGGTCATATGCCTACTCCGTGTATGGGGTGGATATAAGCCGGGAGCTCATATCTCAGGCAAGGAGAGCGTACCGGTCCGCCAGCTCAGATTACAGCGTGGGCGACATCAGGGATTTCAGCTTGGGCAGGAAGTTTGATGTGTACCTATCATGGTTCACCAGCTTCGGTTACTTCGATGACAGGGACAACATCAGGGTGCTGAGGACAGCAAATGCCCACCTAAATAAGGGCGGAATAATAATCATCGAT
>DAHWRK010000007.1 GCA_027339055.1 Microcaldota archaeon
GGGCATTTAGGAAACGAACTGCCTGCGGGATAGCCCCAGTGAGGGCAATTGCGCTGCGTTATATTGCTTTTTGTAGTGGAAAACCCCGGAAAGCGACATATTCCGAAGGCTTTTTCCAGAGTTTTGGGCATGTGTCAAATATTTATCGTATTTTGAATAAACTAAACGATTAAATAATTGCCAGTTTAATTGTTTAATTGTATAGTATATATACTAAACATACTAAACAATTGAATGCCGCATTATATCTGTACGAATTTTTACTGTCGGAAATGAGAAACACGCATTTAATACTGCGCGTTTTTAAAAGAAATGCAGCACGCAAATGGGATTTGGCTTCCGTCCGATGTTTTTAGAAATAAGATGGCGGGGCATTTTGCCACGCCCAAAATTCGAATAGGGCTTATTGCTGCCTCAATCCATGTTATTATTGCTCCGAAGCAGAAGGCTCCGCTCCTGCCGAAGGCTGCTGGGGCTGCTGTGGTTGTTGAGCCTGCTGTCCCCTCACAAGCTTGAGGCCTATCCCAGTGCCCATCTTCTTTCCGTATCCCAGTTCTATTAGCAGAAGCCCTGCTGGCTCTATGTAGCGCGCTTTTTCCAATGCACCCACGTCAACCGGATCCATGCCTATGCTCTTGGCGAGGCTCGTTACGGTGGCCTTTGCCTGCTCGTCGTCGCCCGCTATGAACGTGGCAAGCTTCTCGTTCCCGAGCTGCCCGGTCTTCATGTTCTCTGCAAATATGGTGTTGAAAGCCTTGACCACCTTGGCGCCCTTTGCGTGCTTGGCTAGCTCTTCCGCAGCGGAGTCGTTGAAGCCCTTTGCCCATCTCCAGTTCTTGTCCATTGGATTTGAGACATCCACAAGTATCTTGCCCTCTTCGGCTTTCTTCATCTCCTTTACTGCTTCCTTTGCGGCTTCGTATGGCACCGCAAGTATTATGAGCTCCGAATTCCTTGCTGCTTCCTCTATGCTCTGCACATTGGCGTTCGGCATCTTCTGCTTTGCCTCTTCGGGCTTCCTTGAGCCATAAACGACTTCATTGCTCTTTGAAAGCGCTTCGCCTATGCTTTTTGCAACATTCCCAGTACCTATTATTGCTATCTTCATCCTATCACCAATATCTATGCGCAGTGAAGAAATAAATTGCTATTGATGGTTTAATAGGCACTCGAGGCATTAGCCCGTGTTCCTGTTCCTGCTGCGCGCATGATTTTTGAAAGATGCACGTATTTCAGATACCGCATCCCTGCTGTCTCCCGCGGAATCCACCTTTGTCCATCTGCCCTCTAAGCCGTCCTTGTTGTGCTCAAGCATATAGGATAAAGAACTGAGCTTTTCCTTTCCAAGCATTGAGAGCTCCGAAAGCCCGTCCATGGACCTGTCCGACGAATCCACTGCGATTATCTTGTTGTCCGGGCCCATTTCATCCTTGACGTAAAGCAGGCCTATCGGCCTCACTTTTACAGTAGACCCAAGCCCGAGGCTTCTGCTGCTCATTACAAAAACGTCCAGCGGGTCGCCGTCGGCGCTGAGCGTGCCCTTTATGAAACCATAGTTAAAGCCTTCAGGAAGAGGAAGCGCAGACTTCCTGTGCACGACAAGCTTTCCCAGGGTTTCGTCGTATACGTATTTCTGTGAAGATCCTGCAAGCATTTCTATGTATGCGTCAAATTCCTCCATTCGAATCAGCTATTTCCACTTTTATTAATGCCTTTGGAAAAGTATTTAATGGATTGGCACTCAATTTAAGCAGGAAGGTGCATAGCTTGAAATGGAATGGCGTTAGTGTAGTGCTCCCAACGATAGAAGAGGAGGGTGCGTTCGCAGTCATAGACAGCGTCAGGGCGCTCATGCCAGGATGCGAGATAATAGTCATAGACAAGAGCGGCCCAGAATATAGGAGGAGGATACGCGCAAAGAAGGTCAAGCTAGTAGAGCAGCAGAGCAAAGGCTATGAGAACGCGCTTATGGAGGGTTTCTCGTACGCAAAAGGCGATGTGCTCGCAACAATAGACCCGGACGGGACATACGACCCTGAGGACCTTGCCAGGGTCGTTTCGCTTGTGGTTAAAGGAGATGCGGATATGGCGCTTGGCAACAGGCTCCACAATAAGGACAGGAAGGCCATGAACGGATATATCTCGTTTGGCAACAAGAACATAACGAAGATATACAACGCCATCCACAGAATAGGCATACACGATGCGCTTTCAGGCATATTCGCTATGAAGAAAGAGGCATTTGAAGCGATAAGCAAAGTAATTTCATACAGGGCAGGCACGCTGTTCTTCGTTCTCGAAGTATCCAAGGCAGGGTATAAGAGGATAAAAGATATCCCGATAAGCTACTATCCTCGGCCAAGCGGGGAATCCAAGCTCGCCAAGTCCAAGTTTTTTTACGGCTTGGGAGTTGCGGGGCATATCGTAAGATCCGCAAGGGACTATTCTCCGCTGCTGATATTCGGAGTAATAGGAGTTTTGCTGATACTTGCCGGGCTCGTCATAGGCACTCTCGTGATAATCAGCTACCTTCACACTGGCACGCTCAACGAAATAGGAAGGTCACTGATAGCGTTCATGCTTGTTACAGTCGGATTTCTTTCAGTTATATCCGGCTTGATACTGGACCTACTTTTACAGATAGTAAGAAAGATGGACAAGCTGTAATGCATGAAGCTGCTTTCTGTCTAGGGTGGATCTCAGGTAAGCATCAATTATCGAGCACAAATACCTGCATTTTGATCCTACGTCAGCCATAAAATCTGTACAAAATCAATTTATAAGCCATACGCCGTAAACCTTCTCAGATGACTGCATGATGATCGTCGTAGAAGGCGTGGATGGAACAGGCAAAAGCAGCCTTGCGGAATCCCTGGCAGGGTATTTCGGCGGCAGCCCGATACATTCGGAGAATGCGCTTTTGGGAGAGCAGATAAAGAGAATACTGAAGGATGACCCGCTCAACCCTGTGGCAAGGGCGATATTTTACATGTCAAACGCAAAGGTAACGCTTGAATCCATAGGAATGGAGAGGATTAAATCGAGCGACAAGGTTTTCGTGTTTGACAGGTATATGTATTCCACAATAGCTTCGCAACAGTCGATGGCTGTTTATTTGGGCGACACCGATTCCGCGAAGGCCATGGAAAGGATTGCAGCGGCTTCGATCGATGAATTCCCCAAGCCCGAGGTAGTATTTTTCCTTTATGCCGAAAAAGCCGCAAGGATAAAAAGGATAGAGGGAAGGAAAGAGGCAGGCAGGTTCGACAAAGAGTACGACATGAAAGAAGCGGAACAGAAACTTTATCCGAAACTGGCTGGAATGCTTAGAGGCAGGGGAGTAATGGTATGCGAGATAGACACTACGAACATCACAAAAGAGGAAGTGTTTTTGGAGGCAGTCAAAACAATAGGGCATCTGGGGCCGATCCAGAAAATTTCCGGGTATAAAAGCATAAAAGCCAGTGCCGCTCGGCAGTTGGGATGAAGAAGAACGTTTATCAATCCCAAAAAGAAAATGCCTAAGGATTTGCATGGCGGTTGGAAAAAGCGAGATAGAGGCTAAGATAATAGGGATTAATCCGAGAAGCGTAAGAGAAGCCCTCAAAAACTCCGGCGCGGCTTATATTGGAAAGTTCAGGATGAGGATGATACTCTTCTCGATGAAGGGCCATGGATCAAGCAGGATAAACTTAAGGCTTAGGACTGACGGCAAGAGCACATACCTGACATTGAAGGACTGGGACTTGAAGAATAGGAAGAGCCCTTACGAATATGAAACCAAGGTTATGGACTTCAAGGCAGGTGCAGCAATATTGGCAAGGCTTTTCGGAAAGCCGGCTTATACGGAGAAGACAAGGGAGATATACAGGCTGGGCAGCTCGGAGATAGTAATAGACAAATATGCGGATCTGCCTTATTACATGGAAATAGAAGCGCCAAGCGAAAGAGAAGTAATGAAAACATACAGAGCGATAGGCAAGCCAGGAAAGGTTTTTGGCAATTTTCCTACCGGAAAGCTTTACGAGCATTACGGCGTAGACAGGAAAAAGCACGGCAGGGAGCTTGAATGGAAGCTTGAGAAGCTGCTTAAGGCGTAGAATAGCGCATCAGGCGGGCCATTTCCGCTGAGGCTAAGCTTATTAGCCTTTTTGATAAATAATCTTCTGTGGTGTGAGAATGCCACAAAAACAATCCGAAACTCCTCCTTTAAGCAAGTACATGAGAACTGCAGAAAAGCGCAACGGAGAGCGCATAGTCTACACTTTTAGGGTAGACCCAGGCGAAGCACAGAGGATGGCAGAAGACATAAGGGAATATGCAAAAAGGATCGAATACGCATACACCGATGAGGAAAGGCTTGCAATGCCGGACGAATCCATGCAGGTATATGTGCTTAACGAAGACTGCATAGCTGTGGCTTCCAGGGTTTACATAGGGCGCGTTGGCAAAAGGGTAAGGGAGGAAGCGCGCGAAATGGCTGAATATGCATACGCGCTGCTAAAGGATTCTAAGCTTTTGAGGAGATAAATCACCAATTCCTAAGAAGTCCGGAGCCATTTCCTTTGGCGAGTTAGCGCAGCATGCCTGCTAGAATTTCGAGCATGCTATCAGCGTGCCTGTAAACCTTTACTATGTCAAGCTTCTTGGAATCAATCATTTCTATTGCCAGGGACAGATTGCTCGTATGGCTTGGATTTGCGTCGCCCAAATGGGCATTGTCGCTTATGTTGGATAATAGGTCTGACACTTCCATTTTGATTTCGTTGGAGAGCACTGACTTAAGCATTATGCCAAGAGAGTCCAAATTTCTTTTTGCGTATAGCTCTTTTGCAGTATTGCGGAATTCGCCATCATACAGAATCGCATCGAATATTGCCTTTTCAGCTGCAATCTTCGCATTGTCAAATTTCGAAAGGCCTTTGCATTCGGCGTAGCGGTCAAGAAGAGTAAATTCTATGTTCATTTTCAATACCTATTCCCAATTATCCGTGGCTTATATTTATAGTTTTGGATATAATACTTTTGTGCAGCTTCCGAGAGGATTAGAATGAAAAGAAAGCATGTTGTTCTTGATTATCTTGATAATGGCGCGAGATATACTCTCCTCTTCATGGCCCTGTATCTGCTTGTGGCAGTGTTTGAGGGGTCATGCGCAAGGCCCGTTCTTAATAGCGCTTTTCTGTTCGCAACGGCGCCGTTTAATCCTCTGGAAAACTGCATATTGGCGAGCAGTTCTGCAGGGTTCTTCGTGGCAGTAGCCTCAAACTTCGCATTCGTAGCCATATTGATATTCGGCGCCGGAGTCTATTTCGAGTACCTGGGCCGCGTCACTAAAAGAGGCATGAGAATGTCGTACATATTCGCTTCGGCCGTTATATCTACGTATATAGCTTCGGCCATGTCTTTTGCTTATTTCTCCGGGTTTCCAGAGCTGCGGCTCAAGGTAGCCACTGGCACGTCAATAATAGGTTTTGATATGTGCTTGTTCATGGCGATTTTTATGGGAATCGAGGTATTTTATTACCTGAAAGCCAGGAGGGGGAAAAGGGGTTTCAGGAAATCCAGGAAGCTGGGCTTTGACCCGGTGTACGTGAACACGAGGCTTGGATTCATGCTGATATTCCTGATATTGATGTATTCGTACCTTAGCGTAAGCCTTGTACACCTGGCAGGGCTGATAGCGATACCGATACTTGCAATGCTTGTCCTAAGTTTTAGCCACAGGAGCATAGGCAAAGTGGTTAGGTCAATCGGCAGGACTGGCTTAAACGGATTTGGAAAGGTGTATAAATAGAGTATTTACGCAATAGCCACATATTGCACAAATGTCAAACTCCGGGAAAAAAAGTAAGTATAAAAAATGGATCATTATACTTGGGTGCATTCGTGGAATACAAGAATCGCAGTGAAATAGAAACAGTTCAAAGGAATTTGAAGAGCTTCAGGAAGGGTTTTGAAAAGTCTTATGGGAAAAGCAGAAGCATAATGTACGTAAATTACATAGGCCATGAAGAGTTCGGGAAGAGATATGGCAAGGCTAGTCCCGAAGACAGAATAAAGAGCTATTCGTTTAAATTTGGAAACGTACTGTACGTAGACATGCAGTGCCTTGAAAATTGCTCTGAAGAAGAAGCGTACATGATGGGGCTTAGCAGTGCAGTGGCAGAGATTATGGTTAAGTATTGAGCCTGTGCTTTTTCACTCGCTCCTGAGCGCTATTATGGGATCTACCTTCGAAGCCTTCCAGGCAGGATAAGCGCCTGCAACTATGCTTATGAGTATGGCTATGGTAAATGCCAGGAGCAAAGTCTGGGGCGTTATTACCGGAGAAAAGCTCACCGAAGACGGAGATGGCCCAAAGCCTGAGCTCCTTCTTCCGAAGCCCGATGAACCTCCTCTTGAAAAGCCTCCGCGCGCCGCAGGCGACGACGCCGATGGAGCTGCTGAAGCCGTTGGGCTGTGCGAAGAAAGAATCGCCGGAAGTATGTAAGAGCCACCTGCTCCCGCAGCCATCCCGACCATTCCGCCTATTACTCCAATCATGACCGCTTCGGAAAGAAACAGAAGCATTATGTCGCGCTGCTTGAAGCCTATCGACTTTAATATGCCTATCTCCTTTGTCCTTTCGGATACCGAAACCATCATTATGCTGAGTATGCCTATTCCTGCCACTATCAGGGAGATGCCGCCTATAGAGCCCAGCAGGAGGCTGAGCGTGCCTGTTATCGAAGACACCGTTGATGTTATGCTCTGGACTGACAGCACTGTCGCGCTGTTTCCGAATATGTCTGACAGCAGCGTGGAAAGAGCCGATGTAGAATTCAGGCTCGTGGCCTTTATTACGAGGACGTTGTACGAGTATTTGTTTATCATGCTTTCGGCCTGCGTAAGAGGCATGAATATGCTTGTGTCAGGGTCAACAAAGAACGAGGTGCCGTATTCGCCCAATATTCCGGTAGGTATAATCGGAACCGTCTTTACCCCGGCAGATGTCCTTATTCCGGTAAGGTAAAGCGGCTGGTCAAGCTCTATGTTTGGGGCTGTGCCTGAGCTGGGATTGGCTATGCTGTATCCCAGCAATGCCTGGCCCGTGCCGGAATCAGAATACAAGGTGCCTGAGAGGTAGTCAAGCTTGCCAAGCACGGATTCGAGGCTTGAATTTTCTATGCCCAAAACTGTGGTGTGGCTTGAGCCTGTGCTGGTAGTTATGTTTGCGCTGAACTGCAGCACAGGTATTACCGAGCTCACGTTGGGCAGCGATTCTATCTCGCTTATCTGCGCATTTGTGAATGTGCCGTCCGGGCCCAAGGCAGACATGTATATTGTCGTTGGGCCTATGGTGTCAAGAGACTGCGTTATGCTTGCAGTTACCCCGGTGACAAGGGATATCAGCGCTATTATTGTAGCCACCCCTATCATTACGGTGAGGACGGTTAGACCGGTCCTTAGCTTTCGCTGGGACATGCCCTGCAGGCTGAGCTTAAGGACGTCTTTCGGGTTCATTGCTTGCACCGTTCATTTGGACTGCTTCTTCTGCCTTTTGGCTCCCTTCCTCTTATAAAAGAATGCGGCTATTGCCGCAAGGATAATTATTGCGGCTATGGCGTACAAAAGCAGCCTTGAACCGGAATCCCTGTATTTTGCAGCATTTGCATAGGGGTTGCCGGAAAATGCAGAAGAGTTGCCGGAAGATACCGATATCGGCATTTCTATAGATCCGTACTCTTTCTGGTTGAGGTTGTTTATGTAGCTCACGGTTATTGGCACCTCGTAAGTGCCGGGCTTTATGCTCTTGCCAAGAGTGACGCTCAGGGTAAAAGCTGTCGGTGAGTACGTGCCTATGCTGCCCAGGAATGTTGAGTTCTCGCCCAATATGGAAATGCCGCTGGCCGGATGCGCTATCAGAGTAACCGCACTGGCAGATATTGAACCTGTATTGAGCAGCGTGCCTGTAAGCGAAACCACAGAACTGGGAGTTGCAATGTCAGGAAGCTGAGTAGTCCCGGTATTGGTTATGTTGACGTATCCTGGCGAGAGCAGGCTTAGTGACCTGCTAACAGAATAGGGATGCCCGTCAAGGACATAGCTAAGCTGTGCGTTTAGGGTAGCGACGTCGGTCTGCGATGTTATGTATAAGCTTATGGGTATCGAAGCGTTTTTCATTGCGCCTATCGAACCTATCGAATAGTAGCCGTCGCTGCCTATCAGAGTCAGCGGAGACGTTGCAGTTAGCGTGAGCGAAACGTTTGATATGCTTGAGCTGCCGTTGTTTATTATTTCAAGCGAATCGTTCTGGAGCTGGCCTATTGTTATCTCGTTTGACGAAAGGCCTATCGCAACCTTGTTTGGAGGCGATACCGCATACATTCCGAACGTGACAGGGGAGGTTTCGTTATAGCCGTATGCGTTGATGTACGAGAAGTCGATTGTTACCGGAATTGTAGTGGATGCTGCCGAAGGAGAAACGTAGACTGGCACCGATACCTCCTCGGTCGAATTTGGAGTAAGCGTGCCTATGGAAGTTGCAGGGCCAGCCTGGCTTACATACGAAGTCGATTCTACAGAAGGCTTTATCGCGTATCCGTAGCCGGATCCCTTGTTGCTGACATTCAGCGTTATGTAGCTTACCTTGCCGGCAGTAAGCTGCTGCGTTGTGTTGAAGTATAATTCCGTAGAGCCCTTAAGCGGTACGAGAAATTGCGTGCTGTATTCGTATCCCTCGTTGCTGTTGGTATAGTTCCAGTAAAGGTTGAGCTTTTCGTATGTGCCGCCGTTTGGGCCTACAGGGGTATTGTTTGCAATGTTAAGGTAGTATACCACGTTGAAGAACGAATACGGCTGCACGTTCTGTATGTTGTCTACAGAGTATAGGGAAGTGCCGTTCTGGGCCGTGAAGTAGCCCACAAGCAGCATCTGCGCCTGTACGTCCACAAGCTCGCAATTGTTGTTGTTGTCGACTGTTACGGTAAGCGGAACATTCTTCTGGCCTGCGCCGGCGGATACCGAGCTCACCTGAAGCGACTGGTTCTGCTGAAGGCTCTGCGATGATGGAAGACCCCATTTCACTCCGACTATGTTAAAGCTCGTTACGGTATTTGGATTTGTGCATGACGCATTCGTAGGAGAGGCACCCGATATGCCTGAAACCATCAGAAAGGCAAATAAGCCAAGAACCGCCATCATCGCATATTTTCTCATTTTTACACCTATAATATAATCTAGTCTTTTATTCGTAAGTTTTGTTTATTTTATATTGCCGGCAGCAATTTATACCGATCCGCATAACTAGAGCTTTTTCGTATCGCTCAGCTTTGCCATCATGTTTTCCTTTGTTATAAGCCCGTCCCTTATGAATATGCGCCTCTTTGCAAATATCCCAACTTCAGGGTCGTGTGTGCTCAAGACTATCGTGGTGCCGAATTCCTTGTTGACTCTTGCAAGTATCTGCAGCACGGCTATGGCCGACTTTGTATCAAGGTTTCCGGTTGGCTCGTCTGCAAGCAATATCTTCGGGTTATTGACAAGCGCCCGCACCACTGCAACCCTCTGCTGTTCGCCTCCGCTCAACTCGTTTGGCTTTTTCTCAAGCTTATCGCCAAGGCCCACTTCTTTCATGAGCTTTATGGCGTTTGACATTGCTTCGCTCCCATGCTTCTTCGATACCATTGTCGGAAGCATGACGTTTTGTATTGCGGAAAGATATGGCACGAGGTTGTATGACTGGAATACAAAGCCTATGTCCATGTTCCTGAGCTCGGCCAGCTCGGAATTGCTCATTTCGTTTACTCTCTTGCCAGCTATTATTATTGAGCCGCCGGTAGGGGAATCCAGCGTGCCCATAAGATCCAGCACCGTTGTTTTTCCAGAGCCCGAGGGGCCCATCACGGCAACGAACTCCCCCTTTTTTATCTCAAAGCTCACGCCATTGAGCGCCACATATGCCATGCCGGACTTGTTGGTATATACTTTCTGGACGTTTTCAAAGCTTATTATCGTTTCATTTTTTGTTGCCATGTGCATGCGCCACGTTTTACCCGCATTGTGCCCTGTTCTTGCCGCCTTCGTATGCAGCAATGCCTTTGGAAGTCATAATTATAATCCTGTAATCGCCGCTTTTGGCGATTGAATCAAGCACCTGCTCCGGAACGGATCCGTTAATTGCAGAGTACCCCAGTTCTGCATCGGCACCGGGATCGATTGCGTAACCGGAATCTCCGCCCATTTCTCTCATTCCCCAAAGCGATGAGCTCAAGCTTCCGTTGCTTAGCACCCCAAAAGACATGCCAAGCATCGGCATTTGCGGCAGTTGCATCTTTCCAATTTCGTACGGATTTCCCGTTATTACCACCATGCGCGGCTTGTGCGTGATATTTATCCATACGGGCTTGGAATTCCAATTGCGATAAAGCCTTGATATGTTTATGGTAAGCATCCCTGAAGCGGCGTTGTACGTCGTGGCGTTGCCATTGGCATTAAGCCCAATTCTCGGAGTAATCGTATGGTTAGGCATGAATAGGCATGAAAGCACAGCAACACCTTCGACTGTTGCGGTGCTGTTTCCTTTGTTTGCTAATGATATGGAAAGCTCTTCATTGCCATTATTTGTATGTATTGATGCATTCGTTACATTTAAGCTTGATGGGCTAAAGAGAAATGCTGCGTTCCTTCCGAACGCGTTCAATGGCATCGACTCGTTTTCCTGAAAAGATTTCTTTGAGTTCCCCTGGCCGCTTGAAGGCATCTGATACCTGTTGGCGTAGTCGATAATCCCTGAAAGCTTCGGCATGAAAGCAAATGATTCTGCAGCATTGGAATAATTGGAGAAGTATGGGACTACTACGCTCGACAGATCAAGCAATATAGATGTTGAAGAGTTTACGGTGCCGTTGCCCAATACTTTGGTATAGAAGCGCCTTACGGGTATTACAAGAGGGTATGTTGAATTCCCTATGCTAATTGATCCTGAGCTTATGTTTATCGAAACGCCGTTTATCTTTGAGCCGCTTTTTATATTCGCCGTAGCTATTATTTTCGAGACGTTTACAAGGTTGAGCGCGTCTAGCGTGCCTGAAGAATTTAGCACTATGGTTCTTTCAACGCCGCCGTAAGTGTAATTTATTGTTATTGAAGAATAGTCCAGCATGACGGCACTTGTGCCCGCTGGGATATACGGGGGGTCAGTTATCGCCACTGGAACGCTTGCCGAAACGCCCTGAAAGCCTGCAGATATTGCGAGCAGACCAGCTATTGCAGCAATAATGAGAAAGCCGGCAAAGGCATATTTGGACTTGCTGCCCTTACTGTAATTTATCTTGGCTGCAATGGTTTCCGGAAACTCGCCTCCGAACCCCTCATTAAGTTCGTAGTGCTTCCATTTTTTTGCGTATTCGCTTTCTGCCAGGCGTATAACTCCAAGCTCCTGCAATTCGTTCAGGTGCTTGCTAACGGTTGAAGGAGCGAGCCCGAGCTCTAAGCTCATCGTGCTGAGCGTATCCTTGCGCTCCTTTATGAGATTCAGAATTTCTGACTTCGTCTTCCCGTACTTTGACATACGGATAGTTTGTTTTTTTAATATTTATATGCTTTCCGCGATGTTTCGCTTTTCATTTCGCTTTGATTTTTACATTTGGCAATGCATTGATTTCGATTTGCAATATTCAGAAATTATTTTTTATGAAAGCATGGCCTTTGATGAAGAACTAGCTCATAATAATTTCATTAACGCCAATTTATAATTTAACAAAGTGGGCGTGAAATCCCCTGCCATTTATGAGTGGCATGAGGCAGCGAAATTGCAGAGTGAGTATATGGGAGCTGACAATTGCAATCGGCACATCTCGGTATTCAATGCTTGGCGGCAAAGCTTCCCATATCATGCTCGTGCAAATATCCAGGTCCCGAATAACCCGGCATAGGCCCATTTTGCCGCACATGTGAGTTATATTGGAAAATACGCTGCCAGATATAAAGAAGCATTAGAAATGTTTAATATACTTTAAATCTATTGCTAATCAGGTGAATAAATGAGGCTAAGCTGGATGATAGGCGGCGCGCAGGGAACAGGAGTTGATACATCGGCCAACATGTTCGGCAACGCTGTCGCAAAAGCGGGATATTACATATTCGGAAGCAGGGAGTATTTTTCAAACATAAAGGGCAGGCACAGCTATTTCAACGTTGTGATAAGCGACAAGCCGCAGCACAGCATAGAGACAAAGGTGGACATACTGGCTACTTTTGACGCCGAGACCGTATTCCAGCATTTCGACGAAGTAAAGAGCTGGCTCATATACGACAAGGCGCAGGAATCCATGTCAATAGACAAGGTAAGGTCTCTAGAGCCTGAGATAGCGGAGAGGCAGGCAGCGATACTTGAAAAAGCAGGCTTGGGAATTACAATAGGCGACGTTGTGAAATACGTTTCCGGAAAGGGAGTGAAGACAGTAGCTGTAGACTACGGCCCGCTCATGAAAAACATAATAAACCAGCTCAAGATGGATCCGTTCGCCGCAGAGAAAGCCAGAAACATGCTGTGCGCCGGAGCCTCGTTTGCGCTTTTGGGCCTGGATCAGCAACTTCTGATTGACGCAATAAAATTCACTTTCGGCAAGAAGGAGACGTTCTTGAACCTAAACACCCTTGCAGCGCAGGCAGGCATGGCGCAGGCCAGGGACGCTTACGGCCTCAAGCTTTTGCAAGCGCAGGGGCACAGAGTACAGCTGGACGGGAATACAATATCTGCGATGGGCAAGCTCTACGGAGGGCTGGGCTTCCAGTCCTATTATCCGATAACTCCGGCAAGCGACGAGAGCACTTATATAGAAGCAAACCAGCTGCTCAATGAAGGAGACTCGCAGAAGGGAGTCGTTGTGCTCCAAACGGAGGATGAGCTCGCTGCCATCAATTCCGCAAACGGCGCTGCGCTTACTGGCGCAAGAACTGCAACCGCGACTTCCGGGCCTGGGTTCTCGCTGATGAACGAAGGCATAAGCTGGGCCGGCATGAACGAGGTTCCAGTGCTTATCACCTATTATATGAGGGGCTCTCCGGCTACCGGCTTGCCCACGAGAAGCGGACAATCCGACCTTAAGCTCGCACTTAATGCAGGGCATGGGGAATTCGCAAGAGTAGTGCTCGCTTCAGGTGACCATGCGGAGATATTTGAAGATGCGATAAACGGGCTCAACCTGGCAGAAGTGTGCCAGACTCCCGTAGTGCATATTATCGAAAAGACGCTTGCCAACGCATATGCAGTCATGGATGAATCGGTTCTTGAGCAGGGCAGCGCCAAGATAGACAGGGGCAAGGTTGTCTTCCCCGATGAGCCGGAAAAGTACAAGAGGTTCGAAATAACCGAAGACGGAATATCCCCAAGAGCTTTTCTTGGGCATGCGCAGATGTATTACACAGGGGATGAGCACAACGAGTATGGCCATATAACCGAGGCAAGCGACAACAGGATCGCAATGTACGAAAAGAGGATAAAAAAGATGGAAGCTGCTGAGAAGTTCCTCCCAGATTCTAAGAAGGTCAGCATAGTCGGCAATGCAGATACTGTTCTCCTGACATGGGGATCTCCGAAGGGAGCCATACTCGATGCGATGGAAGAGCTGAAAGGCTCCGGGATTGAGATTGAGATGGTGCAGGTCAGGATGTTCAGCCCATATCCGAAAAGCGCAGTAGAAAGCGCGCTTAAAGGAAAGAAAAGGATAATTGCAGTTGAGAACAACTATTATGCGCAGGGGGCAGAAGTAATGACAGAACACCTTGGCATAATGCCTACGCACTACATATTGAAGTGGAACGGCAGGCCGATTGCAAAGGACGAGATAATATCCGCAGTGACAGACATAGCCAAAAATGACACTAAGAAGGTGGTTTTGAATGGAGGTAAATGAAGCATTAGAATTCAACGATTGGTGCCCGGGGTGCGGGGACTTTGGAATATTGAGGGGAGTAGAAGCCGCTCTCAGCGAGATGAAGCTTGACTTTACAGATGCAGTTATAGTTTCTGGCATTGGATGCTCTGGCAAGCTGCCTCATTTCGTGTCTGGCCCGATATCTGGGGTGCACACGCTTCATGGAAGGGCTCTGGCATTTGCCGTAGGGATCAAGCTCGCCAACCCAAGCATGAAGGTAATAGTTGATGCTGGAGACGGAGACACCTTCGGCATAGGGGTAGGGCATTTCGTAAGCGCTGGAAGGCGCAACGCCGACATGACGATGATAGTACATGACAACAGGGTGTACGGTCTTACCAAGGGACAAGCGGCGCCGACGATGCCTATGGGCGAAAAAACAAAATCGCTTCCGAAGCCCAACATAAACGGGCCCATAAATCCCGTGGCGCTGGCAATAGCATCAGGCTATACCTTCGTCGCGAGGAGCTTCGCTTATGACACTGCGATGACTAAAGAGCTCATAAAGCAGGCGGTGCAGCACAAGGGAATGGGATTGATAGACATACTGCAGCCGTGCCCGACTTACAACGACATAAACACGAACGAATGGTACAAGGAGAGAATATTCAAATTGGAAGACGATCCGGAAGTGCATGACCCTTCGGAGACCATGGCAAAGATGACCCAGGCCCTAAAGAATGCGTACATGCCTGAGGACAGGATACCCATCGGGCTCTTCTACAAGAACGAGTTCATACCGACATTCGAAGAGAGGCTGAAGGCCAACATACCAAATTATATGGAGAAGTATCCGGCCGACCACGAGATAGAAAAGGATGGAAAGCCAATTACAGACATAACCAAGCTCATAGAAGCCAGGAGGGTGTTTTGATAAGATCGGAAAGCAGGGCGCAGAAGGAGCTTTTTGAGCGGATGTGGAGCGATACGGCAAGCCTTGAGAGCGGAAACCTTAGGGTTGCCGAGAGGAAGCATACCCCCATAGTAAAAATACTGGGCAGCACGCCCCTGCCTACCGAATATGGCGGTTTTACGTATATCGTTTTCGGTGATATGACCAATGGCCAGTTCCACACGATGATGGTATACGGAGATGCAAGCAGGATAAAGAAAAAAGAGAGGCTTCTGCTCAGGGTGCATTCGGCGTGCGGAACCAGCGAGCTATTCCACGCAACCAACTGCGAATGCAGGGAGGAACTTGAAGAGGCCATGAGGCGCATCTCAAAAGCCAGGGCAGGCATAGTAATATACATGAACCAGGAGGGCGCGGGAAACGGGATAACCGCAAAGACAAAGGCTTATTCAAACACTTTCGAATGGAAGAATGGGAAGATAGTTGAAAGGAAAAAGAAGGATGGCTCGCCAGTCAGCATGTACGATGCCTACAAGAAGCTCGGCTACCCGCAGGAGAATAGGTCTTTCGCGGCTGCAGCTGCAATGCTTAAAGAGTTTGGAATAAGGAGGGTTAGGCTCATGACCAACAACCCAAAAAAGGTTGAGGGGCTGAAGCAGTACGGCATAGACGTGCAGCCCTACGGCATACACATAAAGCCTAAAAACGATATAGTGAAAAGGCATCTTGAGGCCAAGGCAAAGCTTCTGGGCCATAGCATAAAATCCAAAGACCTAGAATAAGCTACTGCTCTTCTGAAAATTTGC
This sequence comes from Microcaldota archaeon, assembly GCA_027339055.1. Lineage (GTDB taxonomy): Archaea > Micrarchaeota > Micrarchaeia > Micrarchaeales > Micrarchaeaceae > Micrarchaeum_A. The sequence continues at coordinate 15,582 of DAHWRK010000007.1, forward strand.
ACTTGGGCTTTTCCAGCCTTATCAGGCTGGTCTGCGGCGCAGTGCTCGTGCCTGTATCGTTTATAAGATCCTCGATATACTGCTTGGCATACCCTGGCGTGAATTGGTGCTCGTACAGGTCCCAAAGCAGATTTTTCGATTTTATGCCCTTTATGGAGGCATGCGTTATCGATTCCATGTTCTCCTTCTTGCCGCTGGAAAACATTTTCACAAGCGTGTTTGCTTTAAGGACTTCGTCGCTAATCATAGAAAACGCTTTTATGGATAAGGACGGAAATTCGTTGCGCGTGGCAATTTCAACAAGCTCTTGGTCGGTAAGCTTGGAAGTGGAGAGAAGCCACTGCTTATCGTTTAAGCTAAAGCTGCTGTCCAATATATGCTCTACGGCGTCAAAACGGGTGCGCTCGGTACCTGCCATGTTGGTTAAATGGAAGATAAAAAATAAAAACCCATTATATATGTGGCTTTTTATGAATCTCCAGCGCCGCAGGCGCACATGCCGTTTTCGTCTATCCTGCTGCCGCATATCGGGCATATATGTTCTTTGGAGTACTTCACTTCATGGTACTCTTTTGAATACAGCTCGCCGTGCGGATCCTTTGACCTGTATTTTGATTTTATCTTGGCTTTGAGTTCGGCCTTGGTCTTCCTTTTTTTGCTGTGCTCGGTCTCTTTCATCGCACCACCGGTATTATTATGCGCCTCTTTATATTTAAGTATTGTGCCTTAAAGCAGAAGCAATGCATTGCGCCGGCATCGTACATGCTCCGGAGCAGATTCCGGGAGCGAAACCTGCATGGTATAAATAATTGACGATGCAAGGAGTATATCATATGCGCGGCAAGAGGGATACGCTTCGCCTCAAGAAAAGAAGCTTAGGGCTTCAATCCGCAGTGGAGATGTTGAGCGTATATTCGTGGGCAATTATACTAATCGCTATGGTCGTCGCTATGGTTTTTGCCCTCAGCGGGCCTTTTGCGCCGGCGCAATATCTTGGCTCAAGCTGCAACATACAGCCGCTCATGCTTTGCCTGCATTCGTATCTGGCACCATACATAAATTCCGGCGAGCCGATAAAATTTTCGCTTATATTCGTCAACAATATGGGAGTCACGCTTAATTTCACCGGACAGCATTTCAACGTGACAATGAATAACGTAGGGCAAAAGGGGGAGACGAACAGCACAGGGTCATGCCTTCCATTGATTGCGCATGCTGGCACCGAAGTGATATGCACGGCATACGTTTACGGAAGCGTCGAACCCCCAATGTACAGCAGCGTAAGCTCAGCTTTCAGCATAGGCTATTATGTATGCAAGGGCAGCTCATGCTCAGGGCCATATACATCTACAGGGAGCTCCATACAGACCATATCTCCAGGATCGGCGCAGCTAGTCAACCTATCTGTATACACAAGCCCTGACAACGGAAGAGTCGTGATAAACGGCATCGGATACAGCAGCGGAATAATAGTCCCGTTGGAGAAGCAGAATTATACGATATACGCAGTGCCTCCGAACGGATACCAGTTCAACAACTGGATATTCAGCTCTGCATCGTCAAGCATAGCAAATGCGAACGACATACAGACCACCATATCGCTAAGCTCGAATTCTGTGCTTACGGCCAACTTCATAAAGAGCTGAATGCGCTACGGCATATCAAGCTTATTTAATTTTAGCAGTGAAATATGATTATGCAGATAAATATAGCCCAGGGCGTTGACATGGACGCCCAGAAGCTGCTTACCGGAAGATGCTGCGTAATAGGGCAGAGCGGCTCCGGCAAATCATTTCTCATAGGAGTCATAGCCGAGGAGCTGTCAAAGTCGCACCTTCCCTTCCTTATTGTAGATACAGAAGGCGAGTATGTGAACCTCGGAAAGGCTTACGGCCTCATAGTCGTAGGCAGCGGGCCCGAAGCAAACATAGGCCTTGATACCGACTACGGGCTGCTCTTCAGGCAGAGCATACAGGCGAAGAAGCCCGTCGTAATGGACGTATCAGATGCCGTAGATCCGCAGCATGCGGTGTATGAGGCGGTAAAAGCCTTATACGACGTTGAAGATGAGCTCAGGAGCCCCTATTTAGTCATTATAGAAGAAGCGGACAAGTTTGTTCCCCAGATTGTAAAAAGCAGGATAAACATAATAGAGGAGGTAAGTGTCAGGGGCAGGAAGCGCGGAATAGGCCTGCTAGTAGCCACGCAAAGGCCGGCAAACATAAGCAAGAACGTCCTGGCCCAGTGCTCCTACGGATTCATAGGCAAGCTGACGATAGAGAACGATTTTGACAGCATAAGCATACTGCTCGAAAACAGGAAGCGCATGGAAGAGGTGGCCAAGCTCGGAACCGGAGAATTCCTTCCTTTCGGCACGGGAAGCGAAAACGTCTTCAAAGTAAAGGGCAGGAGCTTAGCGCACGTTGGCAGCACGCCTTCCATAGATTACAGCAGCGGAACGGAGATAAGCCTTGAATCCGTCATATCGCAGCTCAAGAGCTCGGCAACGGCACAGAAGCAAAGCGGCAGGCTGCCGAGGCAAAAAGCGCGCGCAACTAATGCTCGGGAAAAGCAGCGTGCGGAAGATATAAGCGTGGTCAGCGGGATACACGAGAAAGAAGAGCTGCTTCAGCGGCTGCAGGGAACAAAGGGAGCCATAACGCGCTTTATACCAAAAAGGGGCTACGCCATAGAGTCCGTAGATACGGTTTATGTGCCGTTCGTACACGTCAAGATACTGGTTCCCAGGGGGAAAGGCTCAGAATACGACGAGATAGAAGCAGTATACGACAGCAGCATGCGCGAGGTGTCGCTGCGCGGCAGCCCAAGGATATTGAGGCACGCGCCGCAGAAAGTGCACAGCCTTAATGCCGTGGAATTCTCCACATTGGAAACGATCAGGAGGCTGAAGCATGCCAAAAGCTTGAGGCTGGCGAAGGCATGCGGCTTGACGGCAGAGCGAATGGAGAATGTGCTTATAGGCCTGGAAAACAAGGGCATGCTCTCGTTTGATGGGAAGGAGTACAGGGCCGTTCAGCTGCCCAGGGCAAACAAGCGCATACCTCAAACGTTTGCATCCAGCCCGGATGGGATTGTCATGGATATTGATACGGAAAAGATTGGCAGAGTGATAGAAACTAACTATCCCGGATGCAAGCTGGAGGAGCATTCTGTCTTTTACGTGCCTTTTTACAGGGCCAGGCTCAGGTATGGAAACAGAATCAGGATATCCGTTTTTAACCCGATGAGCCTGAAGGAGGAAAAATCGGCGTTGGTAAGCGGCTTATCCAAGCCATAGGCATGCTTTGCATTATCGCAGCCGGAATAACAGAAACGCATTTTTCAGGCACTTTAAGCATTTGCTTTGGCGGCCCAGCAGCGTGTTGGCGAAAATAGAAAATACCCTCGCCGGCCAGCATTGCATCCAAGGCAGTAATAAATATTATTCAGGCAGATATCATATCATGGAAAGGAACAGGGAGGCCAGGGACAGCAGCAACAGCAAAAAAATCAAAGAAATGGTCCAAAAATACGGTGCTTTGTTTTACGGCAGCACGCGCCTTCTTACGGGCATGGAGAATACTCATGATGAAGTTGACGAAAAGGCAATAGGAAAGCTCCTCGATTCCACTGAATTTTTAAGATTATTGGACAGGATTAAACAGGCCACGTCTAAAGAGAATAGCGCAGCGACCCGCGGACAAAGAATCAAGCACAGCTATGCGGATATGATATCCGACATCGTGGCTTCGATATACGTATCGGACGACATGGAAACGGCTTACGCAGTAGGGGGCTCGAGCAAAAATCTTTTTGAACTAGATATCGGCGTAGCCAATGCTTTGGTTGAAGATCCTAAGCGGGCAAGAAAAGCCGTTTCCCTAATAAACAGAATAGCCATAAACTCGCTGGCGATATCCGAAATAATAAAAAACAAAAACGGATTTTTTCCCGAAGAGGCGATTTTATCCGGCTTGACAGTCGAATTTTACAAGAAGCTCATGGAAAATATAGGCAGGGGGGCAGATAGCTACAAGAATTTCATATCCTCGTGCTTTAATATAGTAGAAGGAGGCAACATTGGCTATAATGTGGCCCTGCTTAGCAAAAGCGACATAATAAACGGGCTTGAGGATGAAAAGCTGGCTCTGAACCGGCTTCTCGGCCTGCATTATTTTATTTCGGGAGTCGAAAGGCGCTGATTCACGCATGTGGGGCCCTTTCATGCCCTCCATCCTTATCCTGATTTGCCTCCTGCTCGTATTGCTTTTCTAGTTTTTTTATCATGGCAATGTTGGAGGATGCCAGCGCTTCGTACTCCTTTATGTACTCCTCGCTTGGGGCTACTCCGTGCTTCTGGCAATAAGCGCTTACTTCTTCGATAAGCTTCCCATTGTTTTCTGAAATCTTTTCTGCAAATTGTTTCATTGCCCCGACTCTGGAATTTAAATCGGTTTCATGCATTAGGTAAAGCCTATTATCAACATCATCCATAACCGAGTATAGGCTTAGCATCTTCATATATCCCAGCACACTGTCCTCGAAGACCCCGCTGATTTTGGATATCCCGTAGGCTTCCTTGGTTGCTTTTTTGTGGGCCTTGGCTTCCAGGCGAAGCATTTTCCAATACGCTGCATGTGGGTTCTTTAAAGTTGAGGCTTTCTCAAGGCGGTTATGCAGCCATGCCTGCCAGTTTTTCTCAGAAATAATGATTCCGTCTATTGCATTTTTGAAAAGCTCGTATTCTTCAACCTCTATAGCCGATACGTCTTTGGCGTATTTTTCGCCCCTGCCATTGCCATTGGAAGGAAAACCGGCATTAAATACCCCAAACATCATCGCCGCGCTGTTCGCCGCAGCTTTTTGCCTGCGTTCAAAGTCTGTCCTGAGCTTCAGCTTTTTCTTGTAATATCCTTTTGATATTATTCCCTCGCTGAACATGCGTTCTATGTTTTCGAGGTAGGCGTCATAAATTTCCCTAGTGGTTAAAGGCATCCCGATGCTTTTTGCAGATGCCAAATATGCCCCGCTAAAAAATTCCAGGTCTTTGGTCTTGTACATGTACCGTTCAGGCAGGGCGCTTTTCTGTATGAGGGACCTTGCCAGCAGCTTTTCTGCGATTGAATAGCCTGCGCCGAAAGCAAGCGGATCTTCCGAATCTAGCAGCGATTTGACGCCGCTGAAATACCCTTCCAGGGATTTTGGAGAAGCGTACATGGCGGCTGCGACAAGCAGGCCCGCATGCTTATCAAGCGAAGCCTTATTTTCTGATTTATCGGTTGACAGCAGCCTCGGAATTATCGCTTCGGAAAGCTGCGGTGCGATGACGTCGAAGCCCTCTGTCCCGAGCGTAGTCAATGAAGAATACAGCTTGTCTGCTGCGGATTGCGATATGTAAGGTTTCGGATCATTCAGCATGGTTCCTAAGGCCCTGAGATCCGCATGCTTTCTTGTGTCCATAAGCCTTATCGCCTCGTATTTTGTGGTTTGCTCGGAGCGCGGGAGCGATTCGAAGGCTTTATCCCTGTCTTCTGCAGAGCCGTTTTGCAGCATTATGAGGATTGCGGCTTCTAAGCCTACGCTGCTTATCGGCGACGTGCCGAATCCTTTGTCAAAAAAAGCGCGTGCGCTTTCGAGCAATGACTCCGGTTCCGCATGGCCGGGCGCTTCCAGCATTACGGATAAGCCCAGCGCAGCATGTCTGCCCATAGCATTTGACAAAAATTCCTTGCATTTGGACTTGAAATACTCTGCCTCTTCGTGATCCGTATTGTTGTAAAGTACCGACTTTATTGCGTCTACGGAATCGCGGAATAGCTTCTCGTCCCCGAAAAGAGCAGTGTCTAGCAGGAATTTTGATATCTCGCGATAGCTTGAAAACCCGAGTTCCGAGGGCCACGGTTCTGAAAAATAATTAGTATATCCTATCTCCTTGACTTTGGATAGCGTAGATGCGACCTTGCTTGCCTCTTCATCAATTTTCTGCCCTTTTTTGAATAGCGTTTAACCAACCCATATCAAAATCGATAAAGTAGAAATGTTTCATATAATATAAATAGGTTTACATTTTTCAGGACATATGCAACAAATAAATATTTGGAAAAGCGTTACTCTATCGTGATTGCATGGACAGGCGCAAAATTTCAGTGAAAGAGATTATAGATGAGATAAAAAAAAGCAATACTGAGTATATTTATAACAAGCTTGAAAAATCGGGAAAAACCGATGTGCTAATAGGCATATACAAAGCTCACATGGACGGAGATGATAGAATACTCAGATCGGATAACATGTACCTGCTTTACAAGGACATATCCAAATCGGATCCGGAAAGGTTCTCCCATGAGGTCAAAAGATTTATAAAGGACAAGAGCTTATGGGTGGCAACAGTATACATGCTTGAAGATTATATAGACAGCCTCGACAGGGCTTACAAAAACGACAATAATTCTTATGAAAGAGGGGCGATATTACAGCTAAAAGGCAGGCTCTTGTCTTACAAAATAGAGGCTGAGGACTCCATGAAGCGCTCAATAGTGATAAGCTTAAGCGATACAGAGAGAGAAACGCTGTATAAATATGCGGAGAATAGGGTTGCCTCTGAATGACTGCTTCGCATGGCATTAGACGATTGACGATGGGGGTGCCATCAAATATATACATAAACAGAGATAATACATTGGGCTTCGTGCACATATCCCAGGCTTATTGCGAATGCTTTATGGTAGTTTGACATGAAGGATTTATATCTTCTGAAAATAGGAGGCAGCGTCATTACTGACCTCTCCAAGCCAAACACCGTGGCGGCAGGGCCTGTGACTATAGGCACGCTTCTGGGCGAAGCATACGAAGCATATTCCTCGGGTGGGTTCGACCTTATTATTGGGCACGGCAGCGGCTCTTTCGGGCATGTCGCCGCTGCCCAGTACAAGGTCAATGAGGGCTTGGCATATCCCGACAGCAAGCTCGGCGCGCTGATAACGCACATGACTGCAAAGCAGCTGAACGACATATTCATAGGAGAGGGGATAAGGCTGAAGATACCGCTCTACCCGTTCTCTCCGGCAAATTTCTCATTGGCTGACAATGGAGAGCTAGAGGCTGGATTCTGCGGCCATATCGCAGGAGCTATAGAGAAAGGATTCATACCTGTAGTTTACGGAGACGTAATAATGGACAGGAGCAAAGGCGTATCTATAGCTTCTACTGAAAAAGTCCTTGATTTCATAGCAAAGGAGATAAAGCCCAAAAAGGTGCTTTACGGTTCTGATACCGACGGGGTTTTTACGGCAAATCCGAAAGAGCATCCGGATGCCAAGCACATAGAGGTTATAGACTCGTCAAACATAGGATCGTCATTGGAGAATACTGGCGTGTCGAATGCAAGGGTCGATGTCACAGGAGGCATGAAGACCAAACTTGCAAAGCTTTACGAAACCTGCAAGCGCACTGGCGCAGAAGGCTATATTTTCAATATAACAAGGCCAGGGATGCTAAAGGCTATGCTCCTTGGCATTGCAAGCCCTGAATTTTACACTTTGGTCAAGGCCTGATTTTTAGCATCAGAGAAGCTCTTCAGGAGTTATTATCCCGACAACTTTTCCTGAGTCTATTACCAGAACGGCGCCGCTTATTTTTAATATGTCCTTTATCGCAGCGACTGGCATAAGCTTGCCGACGCTGGGCATTGCTGGCGACATGTATTTTGATATGCTGCCGTCTTTTTCCGCATCGAGCAGGTCTGCAGTAGTTA
>DAHWRK010000008.1 GCA_027339055.1 Microcaldota archaeon
AAATCATATATATCCTCGCTGACATACCCGCAATCTGGATTCAAACCAGAAAAGAAGAAGGTTTTCATTTCAAAAATCGGAAGAATAAATTTCGTCAACCACAGGGACATGGAGGGAAAGATAAAAACAATGGCGATAAAACAGACAAAGTCGCAGGAATGGTATATCACGTTCTCGGTAGAAAATGGGGAAACACCACTGTTCTCGAACAATAAACCACAGGCAGGGATTGACTTGGGGCTCAAGGAATATGCAACTCTGTCTGATGGAACAAGGATTCCAAATCCAAGAATCTCGAATGAATCCATAGATAAACTGAAAATGATTCAGAGAAGGCTCTCGAATAAAAATAGAGGAGGCAAGAACAGGAGAAGGGCAAAGATAAAACTTGCGAGGATTTCAGGACACATCGCAAGGCAGCGGGATGACTTCCTTCACAAGACATCCCACCATCTCGTCAATTCATACTCATTAATTGCATACGAGGAACTGAAGATTGCAAATATGATGAAGAATCATCATCTTGCAAGACAGATTACAGATGTTTCTTGGGGAAACTTCATCCAATACCTCTGCTACAAGGCTGAAAGTGCTGGTTGCAGGGTAGTTGGAGTGAATCCAAAGAACACCTCTAGAACGTGCAGTGATTGTGGAAATATACAGGATATTGAATTGAGTGAACGGACATTTCTCTGTCAGAAATGCGGGGTGTCAAAGGACAGAGATTTGAATGCCTCAATAAATATCCTGACTACCGCAGGACTTGCGGGAAGTAACGCCTCTGGAGACGTTGTAAGACCTCAGCTACAGGAGGCAGCCGTCGTTGAATCAGGAACTATACTTGGTGGTTCAAGATGACCAATCAAAAAGCCACCATTGGAAGCCCACGACTTCAGTCGTGGGAGGATGTCACCTGATAATAGAAAACTATTTAAATTATCCAATCATATAAAAGTAAGTCAATTATATCAACTAGGTGCCAAAATGCCAATAGAAACGAAAGCATTGAGTTTAATGAAGATAATGCAGTCCCGAGTATTCAAGCTTATGTTAATGCTGCTTCCATTTCTTACTCTGGCCTCGGCTTCAGCTTCAGCATCAAGCCTAACTACTATGATAAGCAGCGACATATGCCCGATATACGTGGCCGTGAACACTGGAATATTCATACTTGGATTGACTCTTATGATACTTGGCGGAGCACTGTATGCAGCCGCGCACATAATGCCGGCGTCGAGCAAGGGCTCGATGCAAGGGTATGGAATGGGCATGATAATCGGCGGAGTCATAGGCGTGGCGATAGCAGAGACGGCACCTTACATACTTGGCCTGCTAACGAGTACGTCATCCTCGACCATAACCGCTTATTGCTGAAGCCAAAAGCGGCTTCGGCATGCTTTATTTTTTCTTTTTGCTTCTTATTTTTCGATTTCGTTTGCCAAGAGCGTTTAGCTTGCGCGATTCCGTTGGATACCGAAATCTATTTATTGTGTTAAATCTCAAATGGTTTTGACTTGCGGCCATCCGCAATCGGAAATAGGGTAAGCCAATGGCTAACATAATCGAGGTCTCATTCAGGACCTACAAAAGCAATCTGAAGCTGATACTGCCTTTCTCGATAGCGTTCGTAATCGCCCTTCTCATACCCGTGTTCGCGCCATTTCCCACCTATAACGATCTTGGCTCAATATTCATTAGGACCGGCAGCATATACCTGAACCTCAATTTCATAGACGCGATAATAATAGTGGCTTCTACAATGTTCTCGCTTCTGTTCCTGAGCTTCGCAATAGTGGCAATAAACGTCATAGTCAAGCATGCCCATACTGCGACTAGGATTAGGAAAGAGGTTGTAGACGGCCTGGAAAAATACACCGCAAACGTTTTCGTAGTGCTGCTTTTCTTCACTGCGTTCCTGGTTCTTGTAAGCTTCATTACCTATTATACTGGGTATTCCGGGATAGCCACGCTTATAGCGGCAATAGTTATCATACCGTTCTTGTTCTATGCGCCTACGTCCATAGTCATGGACGACACAAGGATAATGAGAGCCATTGGGCACAGCCTAGGCTTCATGAAAAACCACTTCAAGTATTTCCTTCTGTGGGTTCTGGCGTCGTTTGTGCTGCTTAGCATGGTTGACCTAATACCAATAATCGGTTCCGGCTCATACGTCTCCACATATGCATCGCTTGTCATAGATTCCTTCATAGTGCTGCCATTTCTGATAGTGCTGCAAAGCGAATCTTACATAAGGAGATTCAGGATATTGAGCCACACATAAAAAGCCCTTGCGAAATGCGTTTTCCAATCTATTTGCGCCAAGGACAACGGCCAATATGCACGACGCTCACATAGCTAAATACCTTTCCTTAAAAATAGTATTATGCGAAGCGCTGCACTTTTGCTTTTAGCAATAGCTGTTGCCTTAATGGCTGGCTATTCAAATGCGTCTAGCACAAGCATAACGTGCGCGCTCACCGGCCAAAGCGTGCCGGTAACGCAGGCTGGTGTCTGCATAGAGAGCGCCATACCTATTGCCATAATCGGCCTTCTTGTCTCATTCTCCATGGTGGCCGTGGCGTTCATGCTCGGCAACGTTTTCAACCTTCCATCGCTTAAGAACTGGTACAAGGGCGAGCTTTGGGAAACAGCCAAAACTGCAATACTTATAGCCATTATCTTTGCCGTTCTAATAATACTCGGGGCATTGGCCCTCGGCCTCACAGGAAGCAGCGTTCCTGTTTCCTACGTGCCCGTATCCCAATCCGGAATAACGAACGCAGTAGGCGAGAACCTGAATGCGCTGTACTCTTCAGTCCTTACGAGCTATGTGGATCCAGACATGCTGCTGACAAACGAATCCTATTATGGCTTGGAAGGCCTGGCCACCGGCATAGGGGACTTGAAAAAGGCTTCGATAAAAGAATGGATACCGATACCCATACCGTTCGTTGGATCTTTGCAGTTTGGCGTATCGTCGGCACTGCTCTCAAGCTCGGTAATAGAGTCTGATACGGTAGCCCCGGGGTTCTCTTTCATAAAGGACATAATACTCATAGTCCTGATTCCGGTTTACATAGTCTTCAGCGTCCTTAGCGTTGACCTTTACTCTATAGTTATTGTAGGGCTGACGTTATTCATACCGATTGGCATAGTGTTTAGGGCTTTCCCATTTCTCAGGGGTCTGGGCGGCTCATTCGTAGCCATCGGGATAGCGATATCGCTCGTCTTTCCTGCCTTATTGGTAATGTTCAACCTTCCAATACAAAACTTCATACTCCCTCTTATATTCAGCCCGAGTGCCCCCTACCCGTCGGCGTACTCCTGTAATTACGTGACTTTCAACTTTTTCGAGGACATAGCCTGCGGCCCGGCAAGTGTGGCTTTTGGCATCTCTTCTGGTGTCCTTATAGGGGTGCAAACATCTAACAAAAATTACGTTGGAGCGTTCATCAACGGGCAGGATTCTGCCCTGGCAACATTGTTCAACAGTAACGGCGGTTCTATATACTCTTCAATAAATTTCATAAACTTCTATGCTTACAGCGTTTTGATGCAATTAATACTTTTCATATTTGACATAGTCATAACGATAGTTATTGCGGGATCGCTGGCGCAGATGCTCGGCGGAAAGCTGAGCCTTGGCGTGGGCAAATTCAAGATAGCGTGAGTATAATGTTCATGTTGGCTGCTACTACAACGGCAATAAACTACTGCCAGCTCTTCGGCGGCTCTGCCTCTCCGTACATAAGCGGCTGGCTGCCTCTTACATATCTGGTGGTAGCGCTAGGCTTACTGATAGTGGCGATAGCGTACATGGTCAGTAAGCTTATGCCTCCATCGGTGAGCAGCAAGCTCAAGGAGGTAACGAAGTCAGAGATTACACAGATATTCATCAGCGTATTCATAATACTCATACTGCTTTCAATGACTACTACTGCATGCAACCTATCAAGCGCCCTAGGCACCCAGGTGCTGGCAACCGCAGGGGTCACAAATGCCAGGGGGCTAAGCCCATTCCAGTATGCCGATTATTACATAGGCATCCTGGCCCTAAACCACGGCATAAACCTGTTGGGGTATATATACTCTACGTCCATAGGGTATGCCATAGAATCAAGGGTCATAACCGTGCTTTCCCAGGATTTGGGCTTTAGTACTGGCGGAGATTCTGTGCTGTCGTTCGGCATTAGCTACGATCATGACCTCGGCGCGCTTTACGGCGCGCTTTCGGACGTCTATTTCGACGCACTGTCGCCAATATTGGTGATAACCATAGGCATGCTTTATTTGCAATACCTGGCGCTGCCCCTTTTGGAGTATACTGCTTTCACCGTAATACTGCCGGTTGCCATACTGATAAGGCTGATACCGTATGGTGGCAGCGGCCTAAAATCCGCATCCAACGCCATACTTGCCATAGCAATCGCAGCGTACATCATATATCCCCTGATGATTGCCTTTGATAGCTATATTGTCTACTGGATATACAGCCCAGCGCTGAATCCCACATATAGCTGCACCAACTGCCTGAACACCGCATATACCCTGCCCAGCCTTCCATCTTCGTCCTTCCTCAGCACAAGCGTGACAAGCAGCGACAATTCGAACTTGGGCGGCATAACCAGTGTGCTCGGAATATCAACGCCAGCGGTAAACAACGTCCTTTCGTCTTCGTTCTATTCTTCGTTTACAATAGATCCTGAGCCTGCCGCGGCATACATAACGCAGCAGATGTCGCAGTTCATATTCGTTGCAGTATTCCTTTTCGGACTTAACCTTGCAGTCACCCTCGGCTTTGCGATGGGGCTTGCAAGAGGGCTCAACTTAGGCATAGAAGGGTCTGTATCATTCTGGGAGAGCTTATGATGGATTTGTCGCTATTGTTTCCGCTTCTTCAAATTACCAGCTACAGCTCCACGTATGCCGAGATGTTTCCCATAATTGCAATAGCCGTATCTATAGATGCGGCTATCGTCGCGCTGTGGTATTTCGCAGGGGCAGTGCTCAACAACAACAAAATAAAATCTACTGCCATGGGCGAATTCTACCAGGTTTTCGGCACTGCCCTCCTTGTTGTGGTGCTGGCCGGAATACTTGTAATCTTTGCAAATGCATTCTATTCGGCCACTTCCTCAACGTCGCTGATGTCTCCTTCGGCAATATTCGACATGTGCAAGGGCATAAACTCCACTTCAATGCTCACAATTCTGGATTCATCTTTGTCTCCAACTGGCTCATCGCTGCTTTATTCTTCCAGCGCCAGCGGCTTCCCGGGCCTGTGCGCCCTGGTAAATCCAAGCAACGCGCAGACGTTTACCGAGAAAGCCGACTATCCTCTTGCGGCTGCCGGAGTCATAATAGCCAATGTTACGAACCAGACTGCAACCGGCCTTAATTCATTCTTCGTATTTGATGCCTATATGGGCTTCCTGGAAAAGCTATCGCCTTCATTCAATATCTGCATATCTCCAGGGGTCGTCATATCTGTAGAATGTTTGTTACCGATACCTGGCATGGTGGATCTGATGATACACTATGCCATTACTCCGTTTGCAGGATACTCGCTGATATACAAATCGTTGGCCGCTCTCGGAGACCTTCTGACTGCAGCGCTCGAATCATTCACGGCGCAGCTGACACTTTTGTCCATATTCCTATACACATGGCCTTACTTCCTTTTTGTTGGAATAATACTAAGGGCAATCCCGTTCACAAGAAAAATCGGGGGTCTGCTGCTCGCGATAGCCGTGGCGGGCGTAATATTCTTCCCGCTGATATTTTCAATAGAATACCTTTCGCTGGCACAAGGCCTTGGCTCAGCCATGGGCTACGTGCCTCCATCCAGCTCTTTTGGTATCATCACTCCAGGTTCATATTCTGCAAATGACATAGGCAGCTATTATGGATTCGGAAACATATTCACGAACAGCACATACTTCATTCCAAACAGCACCGGCGAGCCGTACGTAACAAATTTCTACGTAATGCCAGACATATCCGCAATAGCGGTATATGGCGGCTGCTGGCCCAACAATGGAAACCTTTTCGAGACCGAGCAGGCGGATACGCAGGACCTTCTTATACCTTATGCAAATGGGGGGGTCATATTTCATTCCATAATAGCGTTTGCCGACCACAATCCGACTCCGCCAACCGGCACGCTTGGGATTACATATGCCTGCAACATGTCGCAGGCGCTAAACACCAACTACCTCATGGCCAGGTCTTACGGGGTGTTTGGGATAAGCGCATACTTTCTTCCTATAATAAACATAATAATAGTTTTAACTGCAATAATCGGACTGTCCGGCCTGCTGGGCGGTGACACGTCCCTTGCTGGCTTGTCGAGGTTGGTATGATGGCGCATATGGGATCAAGAATAGCTTCCAAGGACATGCCAATATTGGCGTTGCTATTGCTGCTTTTGGTTGTGTTTCCTTCCTATGCCAATGCTAGCAGTCCAAGCACTGCCTCTTCGTTCTGCACCGGCACTTCTGGCATAATACCTACGTCCACAAAAATAACTACGGGAAACGCACTTTCCAGCGGGGTTTTCACAATATCAATATCCATAATAGCGCTTATGTTTTCCATAGTCGGAATGGCATGGGCGATAGGATACGCCCTTGGGATAAGCCCTCTTGTCAATTTTTCAAAAACGGAGATGGGCGAAATAGCGATATCTCTAATAATACTGCTGGTCCTGCTTGGAACAATGGCCACCGTTACTGACGGCACGTCGCCAGGGAGAATATTCTCCAATTACAATTTCTACGGGATTTTCAGCCATGACTGCTATGCTATGACGCTTACGGCGCTTAATACGACTTCGGATTTCAGGTCGCTCACAGCAATACAGGATTATTACAGCCTCATTTCACATACGACCATAAGCGTAGACCCAAACTACTTCGGGTTTTCATTCATGCCATATATAGGGCTTACTGTTGTCAACCAGATAATAAAAATGATGATGGAATTCACTGGCATAATAATCGCATTGCTTTTCAGCTTATCGGTTTTTCTGGCTATAATATACGGCTTGTTCCCGATATTCCTTTATGTCGGAATCTTACTAAGGACAATACCATGGACGCGTGCGGCAGGCGGGGCCTTTATCGGGCTTTTTATTGGCTTTTACATATTGTTCCCTGTAATGCTCGGCTTTACTACGACCGTATCCTTCTCAAACCCGTCAACTATTGCGTTCCAAGACCAAATATTCAGCCTGTCGTCGTCTGCGATAAATCCCGTATCAAGCCTGTCTTACCTTGCCAGCTTTATAAGCGGGGACATGCTTATCAGTTTCATAGAGGGTGTCGTTGCACCCAACATATACATAATAATCGGGGTCATTATATCTGTTATGCTTTCGCTTGACTTCGCTGAGACGATGGGAGATTATCTCGGCGCGCCGAGCCTATCAAGCAGCAAAGCGCTCAAGGGCCTGGTGTGACAATGAAAATCTGGATGCTTGCAGCAATTGTGCTTATCCTGGCAGTGCTTGCTCCCATAGCTGGCGCTTCCGGCACGGGTTCTGCATCACATGCCCAGAACGGTTTGCCTGCATACTTATCATCACATTCTGGAATCTTGGCGCAGATAAAAGCATCTCCGGCAATGCTCACCAGCATAACTCCTCCTGAAGTTAGCATGAGCCTTGCAATAATAGTGGTCCTGACGGTCATAACCATATCGGCGTTTATTTACATAATGGCTGGCTTGATTAACAGCTCCAACGCCAAAAACTGGGCCAAGGTGCAGATATACGAGGCTCTTCTCTCAATGGTGCTGCTGCTTATATTCCTTGGGCTTTTCTACGTATTCCTGATAAACCCTTCAACTTATTACAATTCCGTGGGGCTGCTCCCGTCAGAGTGCAGCACTCCAAGCATAAACACCCTATTCAACTTGTCGGCATGCGACATAGGCACATTCTCAAACGCCGCGCTTGGGTATTTCGACCTTGTTTCGGTAATCGGCTTGGCTGCAGGCTCATCTCCCGGGATTGAATTAGGCTTTAATCCTGTGACTGGACTTGGGATAACGGCACAGCTTACGAGCGTGATGCCTGACGGGCTTGAAGGCATGCTTGGCACTGGCATGTCTGCCCTTATATTCTTTCTGGTGCTAAATAACCTGCAGCTAATATTGATATCCGGGTCCATATTATTCCTCACATTTTTCATAACGCTCGGAGTGTTTGCAAGGCTCTTCGGCATAACGAGGACCTTCGGCGGCGCGATGATAGCGTTCGGCCTAGGCCTCGGCGTAATATACCCTCTTCTGATAAGCATAACGTACGGGTTCATAGACGCGAACATGCTACCTGTTACCGGTGCCTTCGCGCTTCTTCCATATGCGATAGTGGACTTCATAACGTTCGTATCTGGTAGCTATGTGCCCCTGCTCCCAAACCAGCTCATACTAGGTTTAGGGTACGTCATAGCTGGACTGACATTCATACCATTCATAAACTTCATAATACTGGACGCTTTCATAGTTGATTTTTCGAAGGCGGTAGGCGAAAAGGTAAGCTTTATGGCTTTGCTTTCAAATTTCATATAGGTGCAAGTTTTGCAAAAAGACAAAAGATCAATGGCATTATTCATATGCGCGTTAATTATAGCCGTTGCTTTGGCCTACGCATCGTACTTCTATATGCCCAACACCGGAAATCATCCGCAAACAAACGCCAGTGCAATCTACATGGCATCCGGATACGCATATGCAGGCCCTTCCAATTCCACTTTAAGCGCATTAAGCATACCGATAATGACGCAATACAGCAATTGCGACGAATGCGGGACAAAGGTCAGCTGTCCAATAGGCGACTGCAAGGTCGAGCATTTCGACTGTCTTGGAACAACAAGCAGGGCCTTAGTATGTGTAACAACTACAACCTCAACTTCAACTACGACCGCAACCACTACATCCACAACCTCTACATCTACAACCTCAACCTCAACCTCAACCACCTCGTTAAGTACAACTGCTTTTTATTCGTGCGACGAATGCTTCCCTTCGGCTGTCGGCAGCTCCTGCCCGTCTAACTGCCAGTATCAGAGCAGCGGCCCGACTAACGGGTGCCCTTCCGGATATGTGGCCTGCTCTTCTTCTTCAACGCCGCCTACGATAAAGTGCGGCTTCCTCCCTCCTGGCCTAGCCAAAAGCATCAGCTCAAACGAGCCATGGTACTGCCCAATAAACCAATCGCTGTATCTATCGTGGCAGGAAGACATACCGATAGCATTCATAGCGGTCATGATAGCATTCCTAATAGCGGGGGGCATATTTATGGTAGGTGCTGGAGCCAAAAACAACAGGATACGGAATTTCGGAATAGGCGAACTATACGAGGCTGTGGCGAGCGCCATAATCGTGGCACTTTTCGTATATCTTAGCGCCGTGGTATTCGGGCTCATTCCGGGGATTTTCGTCGGTGCGATAAATCCATATGCCACTTCCTTCCATCTCATAACTACTACAATAAATTCAGCTGAGAATATATATACTGGCATGTTCCATGCCTATGATTACGACATGTACCTAAGCACCCTGTCCGTAGACCTCAGCGCTCCTACGATTCCGAAGCTTAACCTTGTGGGCACTGTCATAAAATATGCGCTTATTCCGCTTGACATATATTTCATAGAGCCCACTGCTGTGGTTTCTAGCTTCATCTACGATGGCATACTTGCCCTGTACGCCGAATACTACCTGATAGTATTTTTTGCAGTTGCAGCAATACCCGTCTTCCTGATACCCGGAGTAATACTAAGGGTCTTTCTACCGACGCGGTCGCTCGGTGGCATACTAATAGCGCTTGCAGCCGGGTTCTATTTCGTAATGCCCCTGCTATTCGCTGTTGCCTTCTATTTCACGGCTCCGCATGTCGTCACGCAGATGAACGATGCCGCGATCTTGCTCAACGGATACAGCATAGGAAAAGGCGCAGTAAACAACGCCGTGACACCGACAAGCCCGCTAGTCAAGACACTTTCAGTCATAACCTACTCGATGAACAGCTTCTGGCTGCTGATATTGTTTTATCCTGCGCTAATAAGCGCGGTAACGTATGCTTTCGTCGTGCAGCTTGCAGATTTCATAGGCGGCGCCGCGCGCATGAGCGGAAGGGCGCGCGCCAAGTTCATATGAGCAAAAAATTGCGCCAGGCATATATAGGTAAATTTATTAACCTTTAAATTGATATAGTAGTGATTCGATGGCAAGTTACATGGGGATGTTCGTAGGTTTAATCCTTGCATCTGCGGTGCTAATGGGTGCGGTGCTGCTTGTCCCTTCGCTGCTGCTTCCATCGTACATAAAGATAATACTGTTTTTTATCTCTCTCGTATTGGACGCTACTGCATTTACCTCCAGGTACTACTCGTACCTAATCGGGCCGCTGCTTAAACACAGGCAGAAGCACGTCATCCTCAGCAACGAGAATCCATACTGGCTTGCACAGTCGGGGGATACGATACTGCGCAAATCTGGGGAAAATTTTATTGCCACCGTCTACATATCCATACCGCTGTACAGGTCAGCCACGGAAATGGAAGATGACGAAAAGCTGGATTTCTCGCAGCAAATAAGCAGGCTCGTGGGCCTCTCGAAGGATCCGGTAAGGTATACTTCAGAACTTTACGTTATGAATAAGGACTCCTACATACAGAAGCTCAAGGAAAAGATAACAATGACTGAGAACGAGGAGGCAGACCTCCAATCCAAGGACGCGCCTAAAAACGAACTGGACAGGGCGCGCGGCAAGCTGGCCATGTGGCGCAACATGCTGGACAGCATAGGCAAGGGCTTCTCCTTTGAGCTAAGCACCTATATCACAGTATCTGCAACCGGTGCCAAGGAATATGAAGCGTCGAGCATGGCGCAGCAGAAGGCCAAGGAGCTTATGTCAGGGGTGGGGTCCATATTCGGAATCCCGCCGAGCATAATAACCGGGGCAGATCTGCTTAGGTTTGTAGAGCCGGAATACTTGCTGCCGATTTCGACGGTGACGGAGCAGATAAGCAAAAACATACAGGAACAGGTAATATAATGGACGAAACAAAGCTCGTATTCCTCCTCTTTTCGCTTATGGTAATATTCTTGGGATTCACTGCGCTGCACGAACTCGGCAAGGGGATACCATACTACATTGGGCTGCTGCTGCTGCTTATAACTACGGTTTTCATACTTGCTATGAACTGGGTAGACGCAAAGCTTTTCTCTGCGATAACCTCCATATTGGGAATAACCTTTCAGCCAGCGAAAGACTACACAATCAACAAGCACCAGGATGCCGTTATAAAGGAAGTGAACGGAATATTCTACGCAACGGGCTATATAACGGCCAACCTCTTCGCATATACTTTCAGGGAGGAGTCAGCCCCTGAAGATGACGAGGAGAAGATGATAAGCGCGCCAGAGCTTTGGGAGCGCATAGTTATGAACATAAACTTCCCGTTCAAGTTCCACGTGCTTGCTTCCGGCCTCGACGTACAGAACATAAGGGACGAGCTAGAGGGCAAGCGCTCGTACCAGGAATTTCAGCTTTCCAGGGCAATGCAGAACAATTCGAACGAGGTCACATTAACTGACATAAGAAGGAGAATGAACATGATACAGGCCAAGATAAACAGGATATCACAGGGAGAGAAGCCCATAGCCACAGTCATGTACATAGAAACCACGGCAATAGGGGTAAGCGAGAAGGCTGCGCTCGACGCGCTTGACGCCCAGGTAAACCAATTAAGGCTGTCGTTCAGTTCAATGGACGTAGAAACCTCCAGGATAATCGGCCGCGAGCTTTATTCGCTTTTCAACTTTAATTTCTCGCTGCCTACAAGCATAAAGGAGCTTTCGGCGATGTTCGATAACCAGAGCTGAGGTCGTAAAAATGAGCATACTGAAATTGCAGAACATAATGAGCAACGAGGTAGGCAAAAGGGCCTTCCTGTCGAGGCCTCCGGAGCCGCCGGCAAACATACTGATAAACGACCCGTTCCAGGCGATATTCATAGGCAACACCAAGCTTTTCAAGGTCCCGTTCAGCTGGTCGTTCACCAACCTTACAAATCCGCACATTGCGGTTGTGGGGATAACTGGAGCAGGAAAGAGCTATTTTGTCAAGACATTCCTGATAAGGGCCAGCTATATATGGAATACCAACGCCGTGATAATAGACTGGGCCGCAGAATACCGCGCCTGGGTCAAGCAGAGCGATGGCATAATAGTATCGCTTGGCAAGGGAGACTATCTCAACATAATGGACCTTTCCGGCATGAAGCCGCTGGACAGGGTCAAGCAGATACTTTCATCATTTGAAATACTTACCGACATCGCTTCGTATCCGGAGCAGCGCAGGCTCACCGAAGAAGCCATAGAGCAATCGTACACCAATGCGGGCTTTGTTCTTGCCGAGCCTGCCCCGGAGGACAAGGAAGCGCCAACGCTAAAGGATGCCATATCCATACTCGAAGAGCAGCTGCAGGAGGGCACTTACGAATATCCGGCAGAGCTGGAAAATGCAATATACAGGCTAAGGCAGTTCGCTCGCGAGGGCGAGGATTTCTTCGCAAGGAAAAGCACGGTCAACCTTGAAAAGCTGGCGAACTCGGGTCTCGTAGACCTAGACCTGTCCGGCCTTCCGGACGAGAGGTTCAGGGCGCTTGCCGCCCTTTTCATACTGCAGACGCTCAAGGAGCGCATGCGCTTCGAAGGCTGGAACGAGTCAAAGGGGCTTAAAACGCTTGTGGTTCTTGACGAGGCATGGAAAATAGCCGGAGACGAGAAGAGCGACGCAGTCATGATAGTCAGGGAGGGCAGAAAATACCAGTTCGGCCTATTGGTCGCATCGCAGAACCCTACCGACATAAACGAAGCCATATTCTCCAACGTAGGGACAACTTTCATACTAAGGATAAGGTTCGAAAAGTTCCTTGACTACATACAGGGATCAATAAACTTCTCCGACTTCATACGCTCAGAGATAAGCAAGTTCGGCGTAGGCCAAGCCGCTGTCAACATGGCATTCCAGACGTCGCTGCGCTTCCCGGAGATATTCGTTCTTGACAGGGTTCGCGGAGAGGAACCGCTATACGTATACACGCTAGACATAACAGACATACTGACGCAGAGCGAGCTTTCCGCAGGCATAATACAGAAGGACTACCAGTTTGAGGAGGAGGAGCTTAAGAACAAGTTCATAGAATACAACGTAAGCACGGAGGCGATAAACTCGATATTCAAGGTCCTCAACGACCAGAACAGGTCTTCAAAGATATTAGACTTCATTCGCCTGCTTATGTCAAACGGCATAACTACCGAGGACGTAGTCCAGTTCCTCAAGAACCTGAGCATAGAGGACCTCCTGATAACCAGGATAATGTCGTCAGTTGGTGCTGTGAATGGCTAAGGACACATTTACGATAAGCAGGCAGGAGCTGAGGCGCATACTCACCATATACAAGGTGGACGAATCGGGCATGGTCAAGCTCTTCTCGGACATGGAGAAGGCGCACAGGCACATCAACGCAATAGCGTTTGCAGGAATGCTCGAAAAGATAAACCTGAAGAGGGACGCAATCGTAAACGTGCTCAGGAGGCTTGGCATGGACGACGTAACGATAAACAGCACCATAGACGGCATGGACGAACAGAAGCTTCTTGCCGAATCCGGCAGGATTTTCGAGGCTACGATAAATTTTAGCTGATTATGATGAAGAAGGAGACAAGATGCATAATATGCGGAAAGGAGCTCAACGGGCTTGAAGTGAAGGAAGACTACGTTATAAAATCGATGCGCTGGTTCAAGCACAACGTCACGCACAACGAGAAGAACTACAGGCTCGTAGTATGCAAGGATTGCTACGTGAAATACAAGAAAGCCAGGGATTCGTACAACTCGAAAACCGTATCATACCTGGCAATAGGCGTCATATTCGCGGCGCTGTTGATAATAACCGGCAGAAGCCTTGGCGCGGTTGCAGCAGGCATCGCCATAATAATACTGATGTTTGCCCTGTCGCTGCTCAGCTACATGCCAGGGCTGAAGCAGCAGCCCAATCGCGCATCCAAGGGCGAGGGGCAACAAATATAAGAATAAACTTTTAATTTATGTTGTAGATAACCTAAAGGTCTTCCGATGGCTGAAACAGGATTGATAGAACCAAAAATAGCAGAGTTCTCGCTCAAGGCCACGCTAACCGGCGATTTTCCAAGCATAGCCCAAAGGTTCTCGACGCTGCAGATGTTCTCCGTCAAGCTCGAGCAGGACAACAGCCTGGTCCTGCTAAGCGTGGAGAGCAGGGACATGCAGAAAAATCCCTTCCTTTTCTTCATAATAACGCTAAAGCCCGATTCCATAGTGGTGCAGTATTCAATAGCCCTCGATACGAGCGAAAAGATGAGAAAGCTGTACGTCGTGAAAAACCTTCTAGGCGTGCTTTCGCTTATAACCGACCTGTACTATGCCGACCCTGCTGGCTTATACCAGTACGTCGATTCCACAATAGACGACGTTCTCGGCTCGCTATCTCAGAATTACAGCGCCCTGTTCAACAACTACGATTCTTTATTCAACGAGTACAGGGAGCTCAAGCGCCTCAACATAGAGCTTACCGCTTCGAACAAGAATCTCGCCGTGCAGGCCACGCAGGCAGTTTCTGAGAATAGGGAGCTTAAGGAAAGGCTTAAGCAGCTGGAAACTTACTCGGACGAATCGCTCATGGTAATGCTGGAGGACTGGATCGACGCACACAACAGCACGATTGACATAATTGAATTTTCAAAATCGTACAAGATACCTGCTCCAAGGATAGAGCAGATGCTCAACAAGATGGTCACCACGGGCTACATAGAACTCAAGGGTTAAACTATGAAATATATGGCCAGGGTCAGCAAGCGTGTCAGGTACATAAGGGTCTACGAGATAGTAAAACGAGCCGGCCCGAAGCAGAACTTCCTGTCGCGCCTTTTCATCAAGGCGCTTACCAAGAAGGAGGAAAAATGAAGGTGCATCAACATTGGCAAATTTCAAAAAACTTGTGATAATCATTGCCGCAATATTCATCATTGCAATGGCAGCCAGCAGCCTATACATAGCCATTGAATTCAGCCATATAAAAATAACCCCAACTCCGCCCCCGGTGGTTCTGCCAACATCGCTGAGCGCGTATGTAAGCTACCAGGCCCTGCTTGACAGCAACGAATCGCAGTTCATAGTCCCGTATGCAGAGCTCTCTTATTCCGCTTCAAACCTTACGGAACTTTACATAAACGTTTCCCTTCTTAAATCCAAATTCCCCGCAAAGGTTTACATGCTTAACGCATCGCAGTCTGGGTGCGTAAACTGCGGAGATTTTCAGGCTTTTGAGGACGTCGTGCAATCAGACCTTGCGCTCTACGGGCTCACGCCCGAAGTTGGAAACCTCACCATAATAAACGAATCGAGCATCCCGGCAATTTCAAACAACTCCATATTGATAATACCAAACGGCCTAATGCCGCAGGCCATGCTTGGCAATTACGGCCCGAGCAACATAACGCTGGTGCACTACCTTCTTGACAAGGGCACGAGCATAATATATATAGGGCAGGCATTCTCGCGCGTCGTCCTGCAGAATGGGGTGATAGTTCCAAATTCACGCATACCCTCCTATATGTTTACAACGTCTCCGGCACCATCAAACAGCATATTTGCATTCGACAATCCTACGTTCTCGTTTTCCAACGGGCATAGCTATGGCGACATATCCTACGTCAACGCATACAACGGCAGCATAGTCGCATTCTCCAACTACCTAAATTCGTGGCCGTCCCCATCCCTGGCCTCAGAAGACATGGCGAAGGCTCTTGCTAGCGCTTTCTGGCTTCCTCGCTACGCCCATGGTTTTGAAACTATTGCGCTAAACGCATCCAGTCCCAAATCCGGCTCAGCCGGAATAGCAATGCCAAGCCCCAAGATTAATTATACTGTCCCGAATGTGGCAGCCCTAGAGACCGGATGGCTTTACGCCGAAATATACACGAATTCCAGCTATGGCAATTCAGGCAAATCAATATACAGGTACATAAGCGAGCCGTCAAGCTACATAAGCAACGGCACGGTTTCGCTGCCTTCTGCCGTAATGCTCGGCAGCCAGCAGTCCATAACAATGCAGATATACACACATTCAAGCGTTCCTATCCAGATACAGCCACACCTTTCGGTATACACCGAAAATATGGTCAAGGTCTCTACGATACCTTTATCTTCCATAGCTGCAGCAGGAAATTTCACCTTTGTAAAGCTGATAAAATCCTCATTCGCCCCTGGCAGCTATATAATCCAGCTCAAGAGCTTTTCCGACGGCCTTTATGCCAGCGCGCTCTTCGGCGTTCCTCCGGTAAACGTTACTGAGAAATATTCCAACTATACTTCCAACTCTTTCGGGTTTTACATAAGCTCTGCCGGCGAACCCCTTACCGGAGTTGGCTATACTATGACGCTTAACGGAAAATATCCATCGAACGGCACGCTGACAAACGGCACCATACTCTATTCGCTTCCAACTGGCACAGGCGAGCAGTTCGGGAAGCTGAATTTCACGGCAAAGATACTTTCGCAGAAATTCTTCTACGTTGCAAGCAATCCCGCTCCTGTCATAAAGATAACTTCGAAGGATATAGCGCTGATGGTTGTAGTAGTGCTGATGCTTCTGATGGTAACCATGGTGAGGGCGCCGAACAGGGACGATTTCTTCATAGACGTGCCGCACATGCCCAAACAGCAGCGCACATTTATAACGCTAAATCCGCAGGACGTGATGCAGGTTTTCCAAAAGCTCAACACGTATTACCATTGGCGCTACATGCCTTTGTCGATAAGCGAGTTCAAGCTTGCCATAGCGAGCAATATAAGATACAACGGAATTCCAGTCAACCTCACTCCTTCAAACGTCGAAGTGCTTCTCGATCAGCTAATTGCAAACGGGCTGGTCATATCGGCCGATGACCTGTACGCGCCTAAGAGCTGGATAGACGAAAGCAAGCACGACATAGAATATCTGGCGGTATTCAAGAAGCTCAGGCTATACATGGTAACGCATGCCTATGTGTTCACAGATCTCGACACTAGCCAGAATGCGGACATGAACGTTGTCGTCGGCGGCGAGAGGCACAACGTAGTCATATATGCGCCTTCGAGCAAGTTCAAGAACATTCCGGTCAGCGCCAATTCAAAGACATTCATCGCGTTCATGAACGACGACAGGCTTGAAGACTTTAAGGATCGCCTGTATTCCATCTCAGACGCCGGTGCGGAGCAGCTCAAGCTCTATATATCCGCAGGATACGTAAAACTTATATCAATGGAGAATCCGGCAAACATATTCGACTGACAAGGCGAATTATTCGTTTTCGCCTTTTTCTTCTTCCGCGTTGCTCTCGACTATTTCAAGCGTGCCGCCGTCTTCGTCTTTTGTTTCCTCTTCCTCCTTTACTTTCGGGTAATGCTCCGCAACCAGCTCTTCAAGCTTGCCGCGTATTGCCGCTTTGTCCGTTCCGGTAAGGCTTCCAAGGTCTTTCGAAAGCTGCGAAACGTATCTCATTATGGTCTTGTACTTGTTTTTCTCAACGTTTACCTGCTGCTTCCCGTGCATGTATCTCTGTATGTTTCTTGCGGCCTCTTGCAGTGCAAGCTTTATCTCGTCTATTATTTCATCTTCCTGGGCTATGGCCTCTTTTCCGACTCCGGAATAGGGCACGTATACCGAAGATATGTTCACCAGCACGCTCACCGGCTGGTTGTCCATGTCTATGCCGTAGCGCTTCCACTGTATGCCTCTTACCGCCTGTGTTATGGCGCAGCTTCCTATGTCGAAAAGCAGCGGGACCTTGTTGGCAAACCTAAGTATGCTTCCCGTATACTCTTCGTTCCCGACCTTTTTTCCCGAGCCTCCTCCGTAAGAAATTGCCGCTTCGATTACGAAAGGTATACCGCCCTTGAAAACCTGGGGCTTCCTCTCTATAACGTGCATGTATTCGGGGTTGAGTATGCTGCGCACCGCCAGCCTAATCCTATCCGCGCCTATTGGCCTTATCACGCTTGCGTCTGGAGCCAGCCATTTAACCTGCTTGAACGCCTTTACCAGCTCCTCCGAATCGTTCCAGGTCATCTCTTTTGGCTTTTTGGAGAAATCGATGCCTGCTGCAATCTCCTTCAGCTCTTTTACTTTTCCCTGGCTAACTCTGGAAAAGCTTGCCATGAGGAAAGAGGCTATGCTGCTTTCCTGGCTCTTCTTTGCGAAGTCAAGAATGTCCATTATCGAGAGCCCAAGCGGGTGCGGAAGTGTCTGTTTCGGCAATTCCGGAACTGCATCCGAGGATCTGACGAAGGTATACTCCTTGCCTTCGGGGTCCCTGAACCTTATCTGCGCATGGGGATTTGCCAGCGCTGTCCTCTTCAGGTATTCGTATACCCCGTGATCGCTGTTCTCATACTTTACCTCGGCGAATTCTGCCCTTATTGCGGTTCCGGTTATTCCTTCGGGGTTTTCAAGCTCTTTGGTTTCGGTTATTACCGGCCTGTTTCCCATCGTGTCTATGGCTATGCTGCACGAGTAGGCTTCGCCGTCCTTGGTGAAAGCCCTCATGCCCACAGGCTTTCCGGTTGTTATCTGCGAAAAAAGCGTGCATCCTGCGGCTCCTATTCCCTGCTGGCCCCTCTGCTGTATGTACCTGTGGAATTTCGTCCCTGCGAGTATGGTCGCAAGGGCCTTGCCTGCGAACTTTTTGGGTATTCCCGGCCCGTTGTCGCCCACCTCAACTATGTATCTGTTCTCGCCGCTTTGCGATATCGAAACGCTTATGTCGGGAAGAATCCCCGCTTCCTCGCAGGCGTCCAGCGAATTGGTCACGTATTCGTGCACTACTGTTACGAGGGATCTCACCAATCCCGCGTAGCCCAGCATCTGCTTGTTCTTCTTGAAGAACTCCGCTATCGAATGCTCCTTGAACTCTTTGAATATCTCATTGGCTTTTCTTTCCGCCATGCAAGCACCTAAAATTCAGCTAAGACCTGTGTTTCCTGTGCGAGGCTTCCATCTTGGTGTAAGCCAGCCTGTGCGAGCTGCCCTTCATTATCGTGCGTGCTGCAGCTTCGGCTTCTTCTATCGCTTCCGAGCTGCCTATGAAGCTTACCGTATCTCCGTATACCGCGATCATGGCCCCGCTGACGCTCTCCATATACCTTTTGGCTTTTCCATCGCTGCCTATGAGCCTTGATTTCATGTTCCTTATCCTGTTCTTGTTTCCGGTTATGTCACGCATGCTTATGCTCGAAAAGTAATACCCGTCCTTTAGCAGCAGTTCAGCAATCCTCATGCCGAATCCCCTGCCGTAAGCCTGGATTACTCCCCTGGCTGTAAATTCGCCGTAGCCATCCCCTTCTATCCTTATGCAATTGGGCTCCTCCAAGCTTATCTTGCAGCTGCACAGCTCGCCCAGCTTTTTCAGCATTCCGGGTTTCTGCCTGAGCATCTTGCTCCTCTCCTGCGGTATGTATATCTCTTCCATAAATTCACTCTAAGCGGTTAGGGTCGCACTAGCTACTGCGATTTTAAGATTTATAAGGTTTGCCGCTTGGCTTTATCAAAACATGACCATGAGCAGGCAAGGCCCATTTGCCAACGCCTGTCCAATTCACCTTTCCAAGTATGTCAAAGTTTAAATATTCCACATACTAGGAATTATACTATAAATATTAATGTACATAAAATATATTACAATAATGTCTGCAAATCTATTACGTAAAAAATATTGTGGTGTATTTGAGAAAATCGCAGTCTGCGATGGAATACCTGATAACATACGGGTGGGCGATACTGATAATAGCCGTAGTCATATCGCTACTATATTTATATGTCGCAGTGCCAAAGATTCTCGTACCATCCACATGCAGCTTCGTCACAGGCGCAACGTGCCAGGACATGATATTCGGCACGAATACCATAACCCATGCCACTGCCATAGGTTTTTTTATAACTAATTCTAGGAGATATCCAATATATGACCCAAAGATTTATGCAAGCGTGGACGGAAAAAACACAAGTGCAACTGCCTGCAAACCCTCTTTCGTGCTTGCTGGCGGTTCTATAATATGCGTGTTAAATGTTACGAGCGTGTCCTCTTCTCTGGGCCAGTTCTTTTCCGGGAGCGTATATCTTAACGCTTCTTATTGCGGCCTCGCGCCAAATACCTCTTCCCCATCATCTTGCTCTACGGT
>DAHWRK010000009.1 GCA_027339055.1 Microcaldota archaeon
GAGCTTGAAGTAAGATCCATACCTCCACTCATAATCTCAAGCTGGATAGATGTTTACAATTATGCTTACTGGCTGATAAAGAACGGCAGCAGTAGATCAGATATGGAAAAGCTCAAAAAGTGCTATGCTGCAGCTACGTGGTGCAACCAAAATGCGGGCACACTAGTCTCAGCCCTATTATAACGTGATCCTAGCTCTAACTAATCTTCCTTTTTCCTCAAAAGGCTTCTAAACTTATCTACTGACTCTTTTGCTTCCGTCCATGATGATACCATTACTGATAGATCAGCATTAGTTATAGTTGGCAATTCGTCTGCGGCTTGAAGGTTGTGGTATTCTTGTCCTATGAATAATACAAAACGAACAATCGTGAAAGGAGACCGCACTTAAACTACGTTAGAGAAGGGAGATATTTGAGGTTTTTATATAAACTCCGTCTTTAAATGGGGAGTAGGAGATTTGAACTCCTATAGCGAGCGCCCAAGGCTCGCAGTCTGCCAGGTTAGCGTAACTCCCCTTTTGCAGTAGTTATTTGTCCTGCTTTTTTATATATGTTTTGTGCTACGGCTTAATCTTTGTCCATGCTTGCCTTCGTCGAGCGCCAGGCTTATCGCTTCCTCAGGGCTAGCGGCACCCAGCAATTTTACCTTTTTGCCATCGTCGATGTACCTGTTTATCCTGCTATCGTACCAGCGGTCAAATCCCTTCATTATTATGCATTTTTTTCCGAGCCTGTACGCTATGCACAGTTCGGCAAGCGTTCCCGCTCCTCCCGGAATGAATATTATAGCGTCACACCCATGCATGCCTCCGAATATGAAGCTGCCGACGTCTATATCTGTGAGTATTTCTACGTCAACATACTTGTTGGAGGCTCCCCTTTCCCTTCCAGGGACTCCTACAGTAATGCCACCCGAGGCTTTCGCACCCTTCGAAGCATATTCCATCACTCCTCCTGTGCCTCCTGTGAAGACCACTGCACCCCTGCTTGCAATAATAGAGCCAAGAGTTTCAGCAGTAGCGAGAACATATCTCCGCTTCCGCTTGTCTTTTGGTAGCTCTCCACTGTCTGGACCCATTATACCTATCTGCATATTTTTTTCCATTTATATCACTTGCAAACGCATTCCTATCCCATACATTTTATGAAACCCACCGGATCCTTGTATAGGAGCCCTAGATAGCCGATGTCTACTGACCGTATGAAATCCATTATAGTAGAACGAGAGTCCTCGTCTACATACTTCATTAAATAAGAGGCGTTGCCCTCGTCCCTGCATTTCAGGAGTATGAATCGCAGCGATAGGATTGCAGGCCTGCCAGAAACCCCTTTTACAGTTTGAGAGGCATAAGCAGTGGTTATGCCGTTTATTGTGCTTCCTTCTTTTGCTCTCCACCTGTCCCCAGGCCTTATGTCCATGCTAAGGACCAATGACATGGAATCAAAGCGATTTTTACGGCCTATCCAATCCATGCACGCGTTTAAGGTCATGCCGCTAGCTATAACATCGTCAAGTAATGTGATGGTGCCGTCTGTTTCGGACAGGAACGATGCCCTTTCGTCGCGTTCCTGCATAACCACGTTTATAGATGGGCGTTTTCCCATGCCATATTCGTAAACGCGTTTCGGCTCTACATACGTATAATCGGTTTCGAACCCCTCTTTGCGCAGCAGGCAGTATGTAAGTGCACCACCTGTTCCTACAGGAACAAAACTTTGATTGCCGTTAGCTTGTTTCGGCATGTCCTTAGCGAGCTTTGACCCATCTAAAATTTCCACAGGACCGCGGAGCATGGATGCGAGTTTTGCCACGTCGCTGTCTTTTACCCCGAACTGGGTCGCATCGTCCAAAATAAACAGGTTTCCTGTTTTTGTATCGCTATTAGTGAACTAATCTACCCATTATATCACCCATAAGAAGAACAATTAACACGCTTAGCATATCCGCTCAGGCACAGTTTTGCACTGCATGCGCAGGCCGTGGTAATTGCAGTAAAAATTTTTGCGATAGCTAAGCCGAAAAAATACTTGAGGAAGCAAAAAGGGTTTATGCAAAGATTATACCCATCCTGTGAACCAAGCGCAAATGCTAAAGCTGTTGCGCAGGGAATGGTTTGCCAGAGGTTACCGAAAAACCTTCGGCATTCTGGTGTTGGAACGGCATCACTTCACCCTTTTATTAAGTTGGCGCTGCCGGAATTATATAAACCTTTTGTACAGGCTTGCTTATTTTGCCAATGGTTCGACTTACCAGAGATTCACGTTGTCGTGCTTGGTTGCTATCGTTCTTCTTTTGCTTAGGCCTTTGAATTCCTTTTGGAACGACCCGTGGGTTATTGCAGGAATCAATCCCCTGAATTTTTCCGGCGAATGAGGGTCTATGAGTATAAGCCTCTTCGACTCTTCCGGCCTTGCCTTGCCCTTGTACATTTGCGCCCAGGCAATGAAGAACTTTTGCTCCTGCGTGAAACCGTCAATCAGCTTTTCTTTGTAGCCTCTTTTCTTTAACGCCATCTTAAGCGCGTCGAAAGCTATGTTTATGCCACCTAAATCTGCTATGTTCTCTCCCAATGTGAGCTTGCCGTTTACCTTTAGGCCAGGCATAACCTCCAATGAACCGTAAAGCCTTGCGACTTTCTCTGCTCTGGCTTTAAACTTGTTTTCGTCGGTCTTCTGCCACCATTCCTTCAGATTGCCCTTCTTGTCGTAGCGGCTGCCCTGGTCGTCGAACCCGTGCGTCATCTCATGACCTATGACTCCGCCTATGCATGCATAGTTAATTGCATCGTCCTTGTTTGCGTCGAAGAACGGAGGCTGGAATATCCCGGCAGGAAATACGATCTCGTTTAGCGAGGGATTGTAGTACGCGTTAACTGTGGGAGGAGTCATTCCCCATTCGTTCCTGTCTACCGGCTTACCTATCCTTGATATGTCCCTGTCGAATTCGAACGCATATGCCATCTGGAAGTTCCTTACCAAGTCGTCCCTTTTTAATAGGAGCTTTGAATAATCCCTGAATTTTTTCGGATATCCTATCTTCTGGTTTATTGAAGCGAGCTTGTCCAATGCCTTCTTCTTTGTCTGCTCAGACATCCAGTCTATCTTCTTTATCCTTTCCGCAAAAGAGCTTCTCACATTGGCAACAAGCTCCTCTGCCTTCCTTTTTGTCTTTGCATCGAAGTTCTGCTTTACATAGAGCACGCCAAGGGCCTCGCCTATCATGTAGTCAGTGAGGGATACTCCGCGCTTCCAGCGTGGCTTTGGAGATTTCTGGCCGGATATTTTCCTGCCGAAGAAGCTGAAGTACTCATTGTAAACCGCCTTGTGCAAAAGCCCCGAATATGTGTGCAGCACTAACCACGTAAGATACGCCTTTGCCTTATTAAGCTCCAGTTCTGAAATCATCTTTTCCAATTTATCGAAGAATTCCGGCTGGCCTATTATTGCGTAGCTAATCCTTTTTGCGCCTAGAGCCTTGTAGTATTCGCCCAGGCCCAATTTCTTGTACCTTGAGCTTATCTGCTTTATCGTCATTTTGTTGTAATTCTTCCTGTCGTCCCTGAGCTCTACGTTTGTTCGTTGAACCTTTGACAACTCCGTCTCTATGCTCATTACGGCTTTTGCGTCAGCCATCGCATACGAAGGTTTCGAGCCATAGAGCATGAATACATTCTTTATGTGTTTGACATATTCTTTTCGAAGCTCGGCGAACTTTGGGTTAAGGTAGTAATCCCTGTCAGGGAGCGAGGTTCCTCCCTGCCACGTGTAAAGCGCGTATATTTCACTGTTTTTTATGTCTGATGTTACATAAGAGCCGAAGAAAGCGTTTACTCCGATGCGGGCCAACTCTCCAAGCAGCGAAGGAATCTCTTCTATGCTTTCCATGTCCCTTATCTTTTTCATCATCGGCATTACGGGCTTGAATTTCAGCCTTTCTGCGAGATTCTCGTTCATGTACGAAGAGTAGAAATCGCCAACAAGGCGTTCTGTATGACTATCGGGCTTGCCATTGGCGCATTTCTCTGCAATGCCCTTAAGTATGAGCATGTTGGCTTCGTAGAGTTCGTCGAAAGAGCCTATTCTTGTCTTTTCTTTTGGTATGTCGTGCGTTTTTAGCCAGCTGCCGCATGAGTAAGAATAGAAGTCGCCGAACGGGTCGACAGACCTGTCCATGTTTTTAACAGAAAACCCTATTTTATCCAATACTGATTTTTTATTGGCTGCCATTTGATTACCTGATTGCTTGTTTTATGTCCTTCCACATCTTTCTTTTTTCTGTTCTTCGCTCCTATTTAGCTTTTTTAAGCTTGATGTATCATCAGCCATCTCCCTCATTGCGATTGAGTAGGCAATCCTTTTTGTTTCTTTTTCAGGCGTTTCGAGTTTTTCTCCGTTGTTTTGGGATAATTGTTCAGGCTCACGGACGATTTGGCGGTCTAGGTTTTTCATTTCCTTTTTATTTTTGGCCATTTTTATACACTTTTATACGCCTTCGTATAGCTTTACCATCTTCTTTGCGTAATTCTCCTTAGTCAGGCTCTTTGCGTACTTTATAGCATCTTGGCTTGCGCTTCTAGGCTTGTTGTATAGCTTTATGGCAGCGCTCGCAGCGTCATCGGTTCTTATGGTCCATTTGGCTACTTCCTCAGGAATCTTGGCTTCCTTGAGCGTTATTACTGGAGTGCCCACAGCAATGCTTTCCATTAGGGGCAATCCATAGCCCTCATACTTGCTTAAATGCAATAGCGCTATAGATTGTTTTAGGTATTTCAGTATTTCCGCATCGGAACTCCTTTCATGGAGTATTATTGGGAAAATGCTCTTGGCTTTGGTTTTGGCCTTGGCCTCTTTTATTAACTTTTGCGCGTCGGACGAGCTTGTGAATATGTGTAGAGGCAGGTTTTTCATGTTCGGCACTTTGTTGCTTATCTCTTTATATGTCTCCATTAGCCCTTTTAGGTTCTTGTGCTCGTAATTTATCGCACCTATGTAGATAAAACCTTTTCTGCTTAGCTTTTTGCTCACTTTTTGCTTAATCCAAATATCCTCCAATGGCAAAGGTGTGACATCGTAGATTTTACCCTCATCGAACCTCATATATTTTTGTATGTACTCTTTCAATTCATCATAGGATTGTTTGCTGTTGAACGTTATTGTGTTGGCAAACTTGTAAGCCATAAGCCCTCTGAACAGGTTATAAAACCTGCCTTTTCTTTTTCTCAAGAATATGTCTTTGTCATGCCACGTAAGTACTTTCTTTGCCTTGCTCCAAATAAACGCCTCATACCCGTGGGGCTGTGCGAGATGTATTATGTCATATCCTTTTACTGCTTTCGGGCTCGCAAAAAGGCGCTTGAGCAGATTGTTTTTGTT
The DNA here is from genome assembly GCA_027339055.1 of Microcaldota archaeon. Taxonomy (GTDB): domain Archaea; phylum Micrarchaeota; class Micrarchaeia; order Micrarchaeales; family Micrarchaeaceae; genus Micrarchaeum_A. The sequence goes on from DAHWRK010000009.1 coordinate 5,375, forward strand.
ATAGGCGTATTTGTCATGCTTGTATCCTATGCTTGTCAGGCCTTCGTCAAGCTCTTGGCTATACCGGTCAATGCCGCTATAACCGAACTGCTTGTTATATCCGAAGCTATGAGCCACTAAAATTGTTTTTGGCATATAAATCCCATGCTGGTTCATGCTTTGCTGCAAGAATCAACCAGATAAATTTACTAATGCTTTTTCCCAGGGCACTGCTTATTTTCTCAGCAGTGTTGACATAACCGTTTGTGTTCCGAACCAATTTAGCAGTTTCGGAAATGCATATTCTATGCACCATTTATGCATTTTAAGCAAGCAAGAACATAGTTAAATATTTTTACCCGAAAATAGTCAATGCTAATGCTGATGATTATCATGCCGAATCTTGATTTGCCTTGGACGGAAAAATACAGGCCCAAAAGCCTTGAGGAGGTCATAGGCCAGAAGCCGATAGTTGAAAGGCTTAAGTCTTTCATAAAGGGCAGCAACTTCCCAAACATGATATTTGCGGGAAGCGCCGGAATAGGGAAGACCACATGCGCCATTGCGCTTGCCAGAGACCTTTACGGAACGGATCTTGAAGGGGCCTTCAAAGAGCTGAATGCCAGCGATGCAAGGGGAATAGACGTAATAAGGGGAGAAGTAAAGAACTTCGCAAGGACCGTATCCATTGCCAGCGTGCCTGTAAAAATCATATTTTTGGATGAAGCCGACTCGCTTACCGCCGATGCACAGCACGCGCTCAGGCGCACAATGGAAAAATATTCGTCCGAGACCAGATTCATACTCAGCGCCAACTATGCGAGCAAGATAATAGAGCCTATACAGAGCAGGTGCGTGGTTTTCAGGTTCAAGCAGCTCACTTCGGCAGACATGCGCAAATACGTGGAAAGGATAGCGAAGGAAGAAGGGCTTGAGATGGATGACAAAGCGATTGAGGCGCTTATTTATGTAGGAGACGGGGACATGAGGAGGCTTACCAACGTCCTGCAGAGCGCCGCAATGTTCTCAAAGAAGATAACGGAATCTGAAGTCTACAACGTAGCTTCAAGGGCAAGGCCGACGGAAATAATATCTATGCTAAAATACAGCGTCGAAGGCAACTTCGAGAAGGCGAGGGAGGAGCTTGACACCCTGATGCTGAAGCACGGGCTAGGCGCTGAAGACATACTGACCCAGTGCTACAGGGAGATACAGTTGATGAACATAGATGAAAGGGCCAAGCTCAAGACGATAAGCTACATAGGCGAATGCAACTTCAGGGTAGTTGAAGGGGCGAATGAGCGCATACAATTAGAAGCGTTCCTTGCAAATCTGTCGCTAATAGCAAAAGGGCAGTAGTGGGCATTTGAAAAATTCAGGAAGCAGGTGCGGATGCTGCCTGCTCTTCTGAATTCTGCTTTTCGAAAATCAGCTCCAATGTTCCGGCGTAGTCGAATTCCGGTGCCTTTATGTAGAAGCTAGCTATGAAGCTGCTCTTGTTGTCTATTGTGAATGGCAGCTTTGGCTCGGAGCCTACGAATTCAAATGGCTTGTTAACCGAAACGACCTTCACGGTGTCGTTGTAAGTCAGTATCCTGTACATTTGCATCGATATCTCGAAGTTCGATCCCTTCTCTACGCTCTTGACCTCTCCGTGCTCGTTTACCTTGACTCTTTTTTCGCCGTTCACTGCGATTATGTCTGGCAGCTCAACGTGCACCATTTCTACCGGCTTCGGCACCATTTTGAGCACCAGCGGGCCGCTGTAGTTGTATTCCGGAGCGCTTACCCTTATGTCGAATTCCATGGATTCTCCGGATTTTATCGAAGCGGGAAGCTGCGGCTCTACGCTCACGAGCTTGAACGGGCTCCTTACCTCTATCCCCTGCACGATTTCCGTAGTATCGGACTTCTTTAGGAATGAGAGGCTTTCGTAGTTCTTGTTTGTGAATGGGATCTTAAGGCTGAATTCGCGCTCGGATATCTTCCTTCCGGGAAGCCCGTGCATTGAGTTCTTCCAGTATATGCTTATTCCGGTTATGTCGCCGCTGTAGTTCGATTTCTTCTTTAGGAAATTGAGGCTTATCTTCATTCGAACACTCCAAGCATGCTATGCGGCGTTTAGAGTTAAATAGTGTTTTGACAAGTTCTTTTACGGGATTACAGCATTTTCGGCTTATTGCGTCCTGGCGCGCGTGAGTATTATCCTGTTCTTGGACCTTTTGCGCATTGTTGGCCTTTTGCGCATTCCGCGCAGATAAACGACTTTCGATACCGAAGCCGAGCGCCTGGGCTGCACAAGCTCTAGGTCGCTGCATTTTATGACGTTTTTGCGCCCTGCGTAATTGGCGTAGAAAGAGGCTTCTCCGACCAGCTCATTTACCGTCTGCTCGAGCTCCTGCTCTAGGGTTATTACTGCTTTCTCGTTTATCTTCTCGGCACCGGCTTCTTTGAGGAACTGCTCTATGTCATATAAGCTGAAACTCCTTTGTTTTACCAATCCAACACCCTCAAAATAAGCCAAGACAAGTTGGCAAATAGTTATTAAAACGAAGGTTTTTAAATGGGAGCAAATTAGCGCTAATAGCGGCAGTATAGGTATTGCTTTATGCAAGCAGCACGCCTATGACGCCGTAAGCTATCGCCACCGTAATGTTGTCATCAAGCTTGTTTTCCAGGCTTTCGAAAATGGCCAGGAGCAGCGCTATAGGTATGCCCACGTACCCTACGAGCAGCAGGCCGAATACCGATCCGAGGATGAAGTAGGAGAGCGTACCTGCATAGCTCTTTTTCCTGTTGTATGGGAGCGTTGCACTCCTGCCGAACCTGAGCCCGAATATAGTTGCAGCGGGATCGCAGAAGAGCAGTACTGCAATCCCGAAGAGCGCAACCTTGAAGTCAGGGTAAAGCGACAAAAGTATGGTAAAGCCTATTGCTAGGAATATCGCACCCCGGCCGTAGAATACGCCATTCTTTTCAAGGTTGCGCAGAACGGACAGATGCCTTGACCTGGAATTTGAGGAAAACGCTATGCCGAATATGCCAAGAAGCACCAGATAGAAAGAAAGGTAGAATCCAGAAATATCCATAAATCCCAGAACTGCGACAAGCACTATTCCAATCAGTATCTGCAAGTAATCCCTGCGCAGTTCGATGTCAATGTCCTGCTTCTGCGGCTTTGGCTTCTTTGATTCTATGCCGGAGGAAGCTACCCCGTAGAGGGCGCCGATGCCGAACGCCATTGTGGCATAAGTAGTAGCTATGCCGTAATGCACGCATATGAGGAATAGCAAGGCTATGGCACCGAGCGCAGCATAAAAAATCGCAAGCCTCTTTGCAGCATAAGCGTACATTAGGCAGAACGATAGCAGCAGCATTGCCGACAGCGATGCGGATAGGTACGACATACCATACGTTATAAACGAAATCGCAATGAACGCCAGTATCCCGATTATGGAAATGTGCCTGCGCGTGTAGTATTCAGTAAGGAAAACGGCAGCTAGAATGATTATTGATATGAGATAATAGTACAATCAAGCACCGCGTGCGTCTCCCGCACATGCATTCTGGAGCATTTTATTCTATATTGTCTGGCTTTATATTAATGTTATTATCCACGCCGCAACCAAGAACCCGGCAGCTATTATCGCAGGTATCAGTATCTTTGCCGTAGCTATCATGGAATCCATTGCGGTCAGCATCTTCTCCCTCTGGTTTATTCCCCATATGTAGAAGTTTTTCATTGTCTCCGAATACCAGGATAGGCTGGCCGGTTTCATGTTTGACATTGCAGATGCCACCATCTTGTCAAGCTCGGGGCTCATCTTGGAATAGCCGGAAGTGCTGCCTAGAACGTTGCTGGCCGTCTGCCTGAGCGAATTGACATAGTGCGTATCCGTAGTGTAAAGCTCGAAATCGGCGTTGAATTTTTTCGAGAGGTGAGCCAGTATCCTTTCCCTGAACTTCGGGCTCATGTTGTTGGCGTTGAACTGTATTATTCCGAAGGCCCTGCCGCCTATGCGGAACACTACAACGTTGGAATTTCCAGGAGCAAGGTCCTTTGGGTTGCCGAGCCTTTCGCAGATGTTGGCCGATTCAGAACCAACTTCTATGGTTTTTGACGAAGATATTTTTGATAATCCCTTTATGGCTTCCAGGTAATCCTTTAGCACCTTTGAATCGAATTTTACCGCTGCGAGTTCTTCGGCAGGCGCAGTTTCGTATCTGGAGTTATGCGCATCCACCACAGTTATGTTTTTGGCGAATCCGGAAAGCGCATGCTTTATTATTACTGACGCTTCCGGTGTTATGTCTTCCGTGACGCGTGGCGCCCTGGTCAGCGTGGCGATTGCCGAATCGCCAAACTTTATTAGCTTTACCATCGCGCCGTTTGACTCACCGTAATAGTAGGAATATTCCTGGTTATCGATGCCCTGCTTTAAATGCGTCATGGCGTCGTCTATCGTGCGCCTGAGCTGGGAGAACTGGTCGCTAGATATGGCGTTGTAGTCTTCGTTTATCGAAGAATGCAGGACCACTCCGGCTGCTTTGTAGCGCAAATTTATGTGGCGCTCTATTAGATATGGAAAGTTGCTGCTGCCCAGGGTGCCAACCGGGCCGAAATGTATGTTTGGCACTGTTATGATGAATATCGGCTTTCCGGATTTTCCAGTGCATGCTATGGTGTCAACGCTTATGTTCGCCTTTTCGCCGAAAGGCTTCTTTACGTTCCTGTTAGGGACGGCAATGTTTATGCTGAATAGCCAGTTCTGTATCATCTGTGAAAAAGTGTCTATGCCGCTGAAGCCGAGGCTTCTTTTTATCGGGGAGTCTATTAGGTATATTATCGTGTAGCTTATCAGAAGGAATATGAATATTGCAGCGTATAGCTTTATCAGCAGGACTCCGATCGGAAGCGTTACGCCGAAAAATATCATGCTTGCCGGAAGGAAGAATATCAGGTTTATTGTGGGCTGCAGCAGCGCGAACATGGACGCGTTCTTGGACCTGTTCATTATAAGCTTGTTGACGAAAATCCACCATGCAAATATGCTGGCATCTCCAACTATTATGGCAGCGAGAGCCAGGGCGTATGAGTGGGATATATAGAACACCGCTCCGGAGAATATCAGGAATATCCCATAGGTAAGCTCGGCCAGAAGGGAAACGAATATTATGTACTTCACGCGTATGTAGCTGCGAATGGCCTTGAACAGCATTATGTTTATTGTTGTTGGGACTATTATCGCAAGTATGCCCCCTATCGCGCCGCTTATTATGGCATATGCAAGGCCGTAAAGCGGATTTGAGATGTGTGCCACGTATGCAGTTATGGGCCCTGCGACAAGCCCTAGCAATACGAGCATCGCATATAGGCTGGCAGAGCTCGGAAGGCTCTTGGCGAACATGCTTACATGGCTCAGGGCACCCGTATAACTTTTATCTGCCATAAAATGCACTTTATGCTTGATGCGTTGCGCGGGCGCTTGCGTGCCCGCTTAAAAAATGCAGCAAATAGCTTATTAAGCCGTTGCCGCTTGGCTTTCCAGCAGCTACTTTCCGTACCTTCTCTTGCGCCTTGAAAATTCGCTTATTGCTGCGCTCAGGTCGGCCTTGCCGAAGTCGGGCCAGTACTTATTGCTGAAATAAAGCTCTGAATACGACGACTGCCATGGAAGAAGCCCAGACAGCCTTTCCTCTCCAGATGTCCTTATTATCAGGTCCGGATCAGACACCTTGGCGGTCCTAAGGTTCTTTTTCAGCGTGTCCTCGCTTATCGAGCGCATTGTCGCGCCTGCGGACAGGAGCCTCTTTGCGGCGTAAAGTATGTCGTCGTGCCCTCCGTATGCCAGAAGCACGTTTATATAGAACTGGTCATATTTGGCGGTATATTTCTCCACGCTGGAAAGCGCTTTGTTTACCGCTTTTGGTATCAGCTTTCTGTTGCCCACTATTTTTAGGCGCGCCTGCGTTTCGTCGAGCATCTTACGCACATCCTTGTCATATGCTGCGCGGATGTAGAGCTTGTATAGTATGCTTAGTTCCTGGCTTGTCCTTTTCTGTATGTTTTCTGTGGACAGTGCCCAGACGGTCAGGCTTTTGGAGCCGAAGCTTTTCAGCCACAGCGAGAACTTTACGAACTTCTTTATCCCGTAGTCATAGCCATTGAAGAGATTCATCTTGTTAGTCCTGGCCCATCTCCTGTTGCCATCGGGAATCAATGCTACATTTGCAGGGATTATGAGCTCTCTATTAGACATTGCTGCACCTAGTTAACGCCACTTCAAATACCTTTTATTGCTATTAGTTTAAATTCTTTACTAAAAATCTTCGCAAAAGCGAATATGGGACCGTTTCAATTATAAACCATTACGGCGTAATAACATATGGGCAAGCGTGGCTTGCTGCGGTGCATTTTTTGATCAGGGATACGCTTTTTTATGAGCCCGAAAACCTTGACTCCATAAAGGGAAACGAGAACGCCATAGCAGAGCTTAGGCGCTTCGCGCTTTCCTACAAGATGGGCAGGCGGGAGAAGCCAATGCTGGTTTACGGGCCCACCGGCACAGGAAAGAGCTCTGCAGTAAGGCTGCTGGCCAAGGAAAACGGATGGAATGTTGTAGAGCTCACCGCCAGCGATTACAGGGACAAGGGTGCGATAAGCGGCACGCTTGCGGCGGCTTCACAGTCCAGGGGGCTTTTCGGAGGCAGGAACCTTATAATGCTTGACGAAATAGACGAGCTGAGCCCGAGGTTCGACAAGGGAGCCGGCGCCGCCATAAGCGAGCTCATAAACAGGTCCAAGAACCCAATAATAATGATTGCGAACGACATGTGGGACCAGAAGATAACGTTCCTCAGGGGCGCAACGACTCCTGTGGAGTTCAAGAAGCCAAAGCAGTTCGTAGTCGAGGAGATACTTGCAAGCGTAGCTTCAGAAGCCGGAATAAAGGCAAACAAAGACGTCATAACGGCAATAGCCAGGCGCTCCAACGGAGACGTTAGGAGTGCGATAGGCGATCTCCTCATACTGGGCGACGCGCCTGACGAGGCACTGGATTACATCGGGCTAAGGGACAGGAAAGGCTACATATTCGAGACCCTTGACAGGATATTCCTCTCCAACACCATGGCTGCGCCTCTCCGGGCGATAGCGAACGCAGAGGACGCAGGCGAAATGCTGATAAAATGGATAGACCAGAACATACCAAAAAGGTATTCTTACATTTCGGACATAGCGACGGCGTACGAGAACCTGGCAGATGCCACAGTATATTACACGAGGGCGATAAGGGCACAGTACTATACTTATTGGAGATACATGAACGTCATGATGTCAAGCGGAGTAGCGCTGTCGAAGAACGTTTACCCGAGGGTTACTGCGCGCTACGAATTCCCCAAAACCATAAAAGAGCTCAGCGCAACAAAGGGCGAAAGGTCGATAAGCAACGAGATAGCGAAAAAGCTGCAGCGGCAGATACACGAGAGCCTGTCGAAGATAAAGGAGCATTATATACCGCTCATTGCCGCGATGGCGAAGAATTCAGAGGATGGCGAAATCAGCGATTTCCTCGAAAGCAAGTACGGGCTTGAGCAAAAGCAGATAGATTTCCTCAAATCCCTGAATGTTTAATCTGCGAGCCTCGATACTATTTCCGTGTAGAGCAGCGCCAGGAAATCGCGCATTGCATACTCGTCCTCCAGCTTGACGCTTGCTGCTTCGTTGTGGCCGCCGCCGTTGGATACGTAGTCCGTCTCCTCTTTCATTTTTGATATCAGCGAAAGCAGGCGGAGCTTTCCCGAAAGCTCCTTGCTTACGCGTATGGATGCAAGGCTCTTGTTGTATACTATGGTTATTGACGGCCCGAACTTCTCGGCTACGGAATCGCTGAATATAGACGTAAACCTTCCGTGCCTGACATAGCCGTAGTAGTTTTCCGATATGTGGGAATAATCCAGCGTTGCCACAGTGGCATTGCCAGCCTTGCGGGCCTTCAGGTATTTCATGCCCTTTGAAACCGCCTCGTCCATCTGAGATTTGGCCTGGGTAAAAACCAGCTTGTGGGACGATTCGTCCTCTATCGTAGCTATTATATTTTTCGGCGTAACGTTGCTGCCCCTGGCGCTTGCATCGGTAGTCATTGCATCCATTATCACAGCAAGCTCTGAGGGTTCGGGGTCGTCTTCGGCATAGGCGCTGTGGTCGCTAAGAAGCGATGCCTTGGCCAGGTTCTTTGCCCTGATGCCGGAAAGCTTTCCGGCGACGGCGCAGGCCAGGGCCCCGGCAGTAACGTCTGAGCCGAAGCCCTCAAGCCATGGGTTGACGTATGAATAGACGCTGCCGCTCTCGAAACCTTCATAGACCGGGTGATGGTCAAGCCACGCTATGTCTATAAGCTCCTGCGCGTTTTTAACCGGGGTTTCGCTCTCCTCGAGCGTGCCAAAATCCACCATAAGCAGAAGCGGCCTAATCGCGGAATGGTATGATGACAGCCTGAGCCTGTCGTAAGATAGCGATTGCATTGTATAAGCTACGCCCTTGTTCATGGTCCATATGCAATTGGACGTGCCTAGCCTTGTTTCCTTTGCAAGCTTCTCCAGGGCCCGGTATAGCGCTACGGCGCCCGAGGCGCCGTCTCCGTCGTTGTGGAAGCGTATTATTATAGGAGCTCCTGATATAAAATTTAAAATTATCCTTCGCGCTACTCCCGTGAGCTTTTCCTCCATTGAGGATAATGCTTCGTCCAGGGGCTTTATCCCTATCTTCTGCAAAGGGTGCAGCTTAACATCTGATGCCAGGGCCGATAGCATGCTTTCCAATTGATGCATGTCTGCCTTTCTTCCGGTTATATCTTTGGCTCCTAGCTGAAGGTCGGACTTTAAATCGCCGAGAGCCACTATGTCAAGCGGCTCTGCTATCGAGACAGAATACAGCTGCAGCTGGGTTTTGCCCAGGAGCGTGCAAAGCTGCATCCTGTTTGAGGTTTCCTTCACGCTAGAAACTATGAATTCTTCCATTGATATCATTGCCCGCAATGAAATGCCGCAGGTTTTACATTTTATCTGCAGATATTTGTATTTATGCATTGGATTGGCACGCAAATAGGCCATGATGCATCTTTTTGGAGCTTGGGATTTACGTAGAAGAATTAGCCTGTCTGCTGGCCACTTCCGACACGCACGTGCTTTGCACGCTGGAATTGGTTATTGGAGAGCAGTAAGTTGCGTTTTCGTAGGAAAGCGCGAATCCAATCAGGCACGCATTGGTTGTAGCCGAACCTCCATATATTCCGGCTTCGTCGCATTTTGATATTACTGCTGAAAGATTTAGGATCTGCTTTGCCGCAGTGATTGAATTCACGTAGTATTTGCATGAAGCGGATATTAAGCCTTGCAGGTTTCCGCATGTGCTAAGATTGTCGAACGCCACAGCTACCGAATAATAACAGACGTCGGAATTTGACGCATTGAGCAGTATTATTCCAGAAGAGGAAAGTTTTGAGCTTTGAGCCTGCGGGAGCAGTCCCAGGAGGTCTGAAGTAGGCACGCCGGTCCCGGAGGCATGATCCATTTCTGAGCAGTATGATGGATTTCCGGTTTTCATTGCAAGGACGTAGGTATTTGAGGCCGCGCAATCCCCATACATCGCAGAATTGCTTATGCCAGAGCAGTACGAAACGTCGCTGAAGTTCTTCGACTTCGCGAACGAATATAGGCATTCCGATTTCGATGAAGAGTTCTGCATGCTTGCACACAGAGATTCGTTGCCCGTTGTTATGCTAAGGTTGCCGATGCATGAATCTGCGACTGTGCTGTTGCTTATCGAATTGCATATGGAAGCGTTCTTGGTAGCATAAGCCACATTTTCAAGGCAGGGTTCCTGGAGCTGCTTGGGCGATATGCTGTAGCACATGGTCGAATTCCCAGTGGCTGCTGCCTCCGTAGCGAAACAGATGTTGCGCTGCGTTGAGAAGACAACGCTTGAACAGCCCTTAGGCGAATCCACATATATCGCCGCCGCGGCTGCAATTATGATTATTATGGCAACCAGAATCCCGATGCGCTTGTAGTCGTTTATGGATTTCTGCGGTTTTTGCCCTTCGCTGCTGGCAAGCTGAGGCTCCTGCTTTTTTTCCTGAGCGCCGTCCTTATTTTTATTCTCCAGTGATTTCATTAAGGAATTTCACCCATCTGGTCTACGGTGTATATGTTGAACCCTCCAGAGGTCATTTCGTAAGGCGCCAGCGCCCAGCTGTGGTTCGTGCCGCGCATCTTTACCACCTCTGCAGTAAGGGTCCTGCGGTCCTCCCTGCTCATTTGGTAGAGCATTATTATGCCGTCGAATATGAAGAATTCTGGGGAATATTTTAGCTTGTCCCTGTCGGCAAAATTTATTTCGACAGTAAGCAATGTGGTTACGTTGAGCCTGCGCAGGTTCGACATCAGCATAAGCATGGACCTGCGGTAATGGTACGTGTCCACCAGCATTAGCTTGAGCAGGGATATAGAGTCTATGACAACGCACCTGGCATTGTTGCGCTTGACTATGGATTCTATGTCCGATATTATGTTTCCGAACGAGTAGGACGCAGAATCGCTTTCAGTCTGCAGCCTTGACGATGGATCCTCCCCGTCTATTATTATCATCCGGTTTTTGATGAGGTCGTCTATATCCTTGAGATCCTTGAATGCATGCTTCACGTTGTTGAGCAGCGCCTCGGGCTTTTCCTCCAGGGCTATGAAAGCCCCGGGAATTCCCGCCTTGGCGTTGCGGTAAAGTATTTCGAATGAGAGCAGAGTCTTTCCGGCTCCTGGGCCTCCGGCAATTATCGTCTGGTTGTGCTCCGGAATGCCTCCGTCAAGCATCGAGTCAAGGCCCTCTATCCCTGATTTTATTCTCGTTAGCTCGCTCATTTTACCACGCTAAGATTGAATTGCAATCGCACATTTAAATAGGTTTTCAACGGAATTATCATTTATAGTAGGAGTGCTAGCATGATGAAGCGCCTGATTTATATAGGCTTGTTGCTTCTTGCGATAAGCATAGTTTCATATTACGCCATATTCTCCGCAATAGTGGGCCCCGGCAGCCAGGCTTTGGGCCGCAACGTTACAAGGGTTTACGACAACTACACGCTCAGCGGCAATTCGATAAATGTTTTCAGCTTCAACTCGACCCCTGGCAATGCCAGCATATATCTCGAAAGGTCTAATGTGCCCCTTGATGTGATCCTGCTGAACGGCAGCGGATACGGCTTGTGGAGAGCAGAAGCAAACAGTTCTGCAACGGCAAAGGCTTATCTGAGCCTGGCCGAAAGCCTTGAAGGGAAAGGAGCCGTAATAATATATTCAAACGTAACCAATGCGACCATACCTTTGACTTTTTCAAAACCAGTTTACACCCAAAATGAATCGAATCTCTCCTTAGGGATATTGGGCGCGGGCAGATTTTACATCCTGTCTGCAATCTCGCAGAGCCCAACGGTTGGGGATGCAACAGTAAAAAGCACGCTGGCTGGAGACATTTCGCTTGGCAGCACCACAGGTGTGCTTAGCGAGGTAAGCAACGCAGGGATAGCAGTCACAATAACGCTAATCGCCGGGCTCGTAATAATACTGATAGGCATAATGAAGCAGGACAAAAAAAAGCAGGGCGAGGACATAAAGCAGGAGGCCGTAGATAAGCTTTACAGCGGAATAAAGAATTCCAGCTCTGAAGATTTTGCCGCGCGCAGTCCCAGGCATAAGGAGAGAAAAAAAGAGCACGGCAGAGGCAAATAGCCTAGCAGTGAGCGACTGCGCAAGCTATTTATTCGTTTTCTGTCTATATGTAGTTAGACAAATGCCAAAGTTGATGCTATGGATGAACTTGCGGAAAAAATAGCCGGAGAGATTGCACTGTCTGAAAGCCCTGGAAGCGTGATGAAGAAGTGGAGGGAGCTTTTCGGCGTGACTCAGGCAGAGCTTTCAGGAGCCATAAAAATATCCGCATCTACGATAAGCGATTACGAAAGCAACAGGAGGCTGAGCCCGGGAGTCGCAATAATAAAAAGATTCGTCGGGGCGCTTTTCGGAATAGACGAAAGCAGGGGCAGTACTGTCAAGGCGAGCCTTGAGAAGTTCGCAGGGCAGCAGAAGAATGAGGAGCTGCCATACATAATACACGATTTCGGAATGCCAATAACTGGCTCTGATTTCAACAGGATAATAGAAGGCAAAGTCATAGCCAACCCCAACCAGCTGGACAACATAAAGCTGTTCGGCTATACGAAGCTTGACAGCCTTAGGATAATATTGGAAATGCAGCCGGCCGACTACCCGAAGCTCTTCGGCTCGACCACTGAGCGCGTCTTCATATTCCAGAACGTCAGCACCGGAAGGTCGCCGCTTGTTGTGATAAGGGTAGCCCCGATAAAGCCAAGGATAGTGGTAATACACAACCTGACAAACATAGACAAGCTCGCCGTAAAGATAGCCCAGATAGAGAAGATACCGCTCCTTACGAGCAAGCTATCGATGGAAGAGATCGAGGCAAGGCTGAGCAAGGTATAAGCCCAAGCCAATGAGTCGATAAAGTTAGGTTTCAGCCCCACACGTCAGCATGGATCTCGTTCTGCGGAACGTTGAGCTGCACAAGGGCATTTTTTATTGCCTGCACGAAAGGCAGCGGGCCGCAGACGTAAGTCGTCCTGTCATTAATGTCAGGGGCAGCTTCTTTTATCATGTTTGCATCGACGTGCCCGGTCTTTCCGGACCACCCATCGCCTTCCTGGGGCCTTGTGACTGTTATAAGCAGCTTTATCCCAAGCTCGTCCTTGAGCTGCATGAGCTCATCCTTCCTTATTATTTCCGTGGGAAACTTTATGCTGTATATAAGTATTACGTCAGTCCCTGCGCTTATCTTCTTTATGTGCCTTAGCATCGACATGAAGGGCGCAAAGCCCGTT